>CAYYMY010000029.1:0-14851 GCA_964473095.1 uncultured Oscillospiraceae bacterium
CCCTCTTTTTCTCACCCTTTTTTCTATCTTTTTTCTCCCTCCCGTATTCAGACCGAAAATAAAGTAAAGTATCACTCCGCAAAGGTTGAAAAGTCCAAAAAACATATATACTCCCGCTGCTCCGGCATGTTCGAGCAGTATCCCTCCGATCATCTGACAGCATATGGTGCTGAGATTGCTCCCGATGATGTAATATGCCGATATTGCAAGATTTTCATATCCTTTTTCCGCTAATTCAGCTGCATATCTCACAAATTCTATGAGTATTATTCCGTTTACGGCTCCCTGTGAAAAAAATAGCAGCATGAGTCCCCACCACGGCAGCCCCGTACCGTACAGAATAAACCTTGCCGCCGATATTATCATTGCTGCTGCCAGAAGCTTCTCCGTGGTGAATTTTTTTGACAGTCTTCCGCACCATGCCATAAACGGCACTTCACTTCCTACCATCAACAGCATCGCAGTCCCTACTCCCGCTACAGTTCCTCCTCCTTCTATATACAGGAAACTGAAATATGTATTGTTTGCTACATTTGTTCCTCCCATGAAAAAAGCGCATATTATCAGATATCTGAGTTTTTTGTTTTTTAATACAGTAAGATATCCTCCTGAAGCCTTTCCCGCCTTCTTTTCTTTTTTTATACTGACGCTGTTTTTTCCCTTTCCTATACCGGCAACTGCACTCGCCGCCAGCATAAAACTTATTATATAAAACCAGAATATGATTGAAATATCATATATGTCGACGCATATCCCCGCAGCAAATACTCCGAAAGCAAATCCTACGGCGCCCCATGCCCTCATACCTCCGAAATTTCTGTTCTTTTCCACCGCAAAGGCATCAGTAAGAGACATTACCGGAGCCTGAAAAAAATACATTATACCAAAAACTATAAGAAATGCTGAATATTCATTTATGCTTTTGAGCACCAGGCAAACCGCCGAAGCCATGATACAAAGCGTCATCAATATGATATATTTTTTATCAGCCGCACTGTAACATCTTCCCCAGAAAGCTGATGCAAATATAGCCACCGCCGTTCCCGTTGCCGTTATGCTACCTATCTGAGAGCCGGAAAATCCCACGGCACTCATGTACTGCCCTACAAGCGGAAGGAATGAACCTATCGACATGTATGAAAAATTATATAAAACTGCATATTTGTATTTCGCGCTTTCCATAGACCTACATCTCCACAGATACAATCGAAATCCTTCATCTTTTTTCAGTATAACAAACATATTTTATGCAAACAATAAGCTGAGGAGATAGTATAATGAGAGATCTTATCATATCCGTTATATGCATGCTTGCCGTCATCGCGCTCTGCTATGCATATTATGAATATTCTTCGGAATGTTCGGATCAATACGCATACATCATAGAAGAAAACATATTTCAAACTTCTTTCCGATAAATGACAGGAACAGAAAAAAATATCTGTTTATTTAAAAACCTTTTATTACATCAAAATGAAATGCCGAATCTTAAAACCGTCTTCATCTTTTCATAAAAAACCTCCTGTCAAGTCCTGTATGGATTCTTGACAGAAGGTCTGTTTTTTATTTGAAGCTGTGTAAAAAATCTAGAATCTGATTACTCTATTACTTTATACATCTTTGCCGCGTCTTCTTTGCGGCATGATTCTATAAGGACCTCCACGCTGACTTTAAGGCTTCCGCTTCCGAACATTACGGAAATTTCATCGCCTTCCTTCACCTCGGTCCCTGGCTTTGCCGCCTTCCCGTTGATCAGTATTCGTCCCTGCTCACACGCTTCTTTCGCTACTGTACGCCTTTTTATTATCCTCGAATTTTTTAAGAATTTATCTATTCTCATTATCTCGCAGCTTTTCCTGTTATCCTGTCTATAGTAAGTTTCAGCATATGTATATTATCAAACGCTGAATTTATGTATTTAACGCCTTCATCGTGATAATCAGGGCTGAGCTTCTCTGCTATTGCCGAAATGCCTGCTCTCTTTTCATCCTTATCTTCCACTACCTCTATCTTTCCGAAAACCATGGCGGATCTGAATTTAGTAGAAAACTTTTCAGGCATAAGTTCTACGGAATCGACTACGTTAAAACACACTTTATCATTGTATCTGATGTTGTCTATCTTGTGACCTTCCTTTGCACAGTGAAAGTATATCGCATCGTTCAGATACACAAAATTCATAGGTGTAGCATAAGGCACTCCGTCCTCACCAACCGTTGCAAGCGTACCGAATTCAGCTTCCCTGAGCATTTCCAAGCATTCTTCCACCGACATAAACTTATCCTGTCTTCTCATCTTTCTTTCCATATGTGCGACCTCCGAAAAAAAAGAGCAGCTGCTGCTGCTCTTTGGAACTTTTATTTGTTTACTGCGTCCTTCAGAGCTTTTCCTGCTTTGAATACAGGCGCCTTTGAAGCGGCAATCTTTATTACTTCACCCGGTTTTCTCGGATTTCTCCCCTGTCTTGCTTTTCTCTGGCGAACTTCAAAAGTACCGAATCCGATCAACTGAACCTTTTCTTCTTTAACGAGAGCGCTTTCTACACTCGATACAAAAGCGTTTACAGCCAATTCTGCATCTTTTTTAGTAAAACCAGTTTTCTCTGCTACCGCAGCTACCAATTCAGCCTTATTCATCAATAAATCCTCCTTAAAAATAATAACGAATAGCTTTTCACTACTGTATTTATAACAAATTTAATGAAAGCTTGCTTCGCCTTCGTGTTCTATTGTCCCATTTTTCAATGGTTTTGTCAAGTTCCATTTGCTTTAAAACATTTATTTTTGTCAAAAAACGAGCAGTTATTTACCATAATTTCAGTTTGTCGCATATACCTGCAAGTCTGTTTCCCATAGGCATATTTTTAACTTCATCGCGTGTTACAGCTTTTGTCCTGAGTATCATAAGTCCGTAAACAATTATCGCAAGCAGTATGGCTATTATCGTCGACACCCCATTGCTGCCCGTAAACATATAAAACAATTTATAAAGAGCTACTGCTATTATCCCCATAACCACAGAGGATATAAGCGGTTTAACAAAAATTGTAACCATCGGGAAATTAACCCTGGTGTATTTTCTCAGTGATATGACATCAAGGGTAGCAGCTATAAAATACGCCACTACCGTTCCTATTGCAGCCCCAAGTACATTTACTGCCGGTATCGCCGTAAGCACCCACGTTATTATGAATTTCACCACGACTCCTATGAACAGGTTTCTGACCGGGATCATCTGTTTGCCTATGCCCTGAAGACCTCCTGTCATGGTGAGAACTATCGCAAGCCCGACAAATCCAACTCCCAGTATCTGTAGACAGGAAGCTGCGCTAGCAGCGCTTTCTGCCTGAGTGGGATAAAGGAGAAGTAATATAGGTTTCGCCAGAACTATGAGACCTACCGCACACGGGATTCCGATTATCATCGAAAGTCTGAATCCCATTATAAGATTTTTATGAAGCTCCTCTGTGTCTCTTTTTCTGTGCGCCGCCGACACCAACGGCACGAGACTGAGCACTATGGCTTGCGTCAGCACCTGCGGGAATCCCACCAGAGGTGAGGCAAAACCTGTAAGCTGACCATAGAGGTCTTCCGCCGCCAGTTTATCCCATCCCGATGCCGCAAGACGCGTCGATACTACTCCGGCATCTATCAGATTGACTATAGGCATTATAGATGTTCCTATGGTTATAGGCACTGCTATTATAAGGATTTTTTTCATTATTTCTGAAGATCCGGATACTTCTCCCGTATTATCTTCATTGATATTCTTTTTTATCCTTTTTCTCGATATCAGGTATATTATTACAACTGTTATCAGACCTCCGAAGGCTCCTGCCGATGCTCCGAAGCATCCTCCCGCAGCTCCTCTCTGCTGCGCTGTGAAATCCGCCGCTATCCACACATTGTTCATCATGAACATAGCAAGTGCAAGTCCGCATGCTACTCTGAAAATCTGCTCAACTATCTGTGAGATTGCTGTCGGCGTCATTTTATTCATTCCCTGAAAATATCCTCTGTATGAAGCCATCAGCGGTACTAAAATAAGGGCCGGAGCCGTAGCCTTCATCGACAGTTCCGAGCCGGGAACATGGAATATGTCAGCTATAGTTCCCGCAAAGAAAAATACGATGCAGAATCCGACTACTCCAAGAAAAAACATTAGGGTCCTTGATAGCTTGAAAACTCTTTCCGCTTCACGATACTGTCCCATTACCTGGCGTTCCGACACCATTTTCGATATGGCCACTGGCAGTCCTGCCGTTGAAAAGACAAGAAGAAAGTTGTACAGGGAATAAGCGGGAGTATAATTTGCCATTCCCACCGAACCTATCATGTTTGCCAGAGGTATCCTGAAAAACGCACCGAGAAATTTTACAAAAAGACCTGCGACTGCCAATACAGTCGCACCCTTAACCAATGATTTTTTAGTCATGTTCAAAGCCTCTCAAGTATTTCTGCCGCAGACTTCTCAACGTTATACACCGTCTTTTCCACGTCTATGGTAGGAAAGGTACCATCTTCGTATACCACCTTTCCGTCCACGACAGTCATTATTATATCACTGCCTGAATAAGAATACACTATGTTATTGATGATATTGTGAACAGGATGCATATTAGGCAGAGATGTGTCTATAACTATCATATCCGCTCTGTTCCCTTCCTTCAGAGCTCCGCAGTCCTCTCTTCCCTGCGCCGTTGCTCCTCCCGAAGTTGCCGCCGTTATCACTTCCGTCGGAGTGACCGCTTGCGGATTATCAGCTGCTATCTTTCCTCCCGCTGCCATAAATTTCAGCTCTTCAATAAAATTGAGACTGTTGTTGCTGGCAACACTGTCGGTACCGACAGCCACTCTGACTCCCTTTTCAAGTATTTTTGAAACATCGCATATCCCGCTGTCCAGCTTCATATTGCTTACGGGATTTACTGCTACAGTCACATTATTTCTTTTAAAAATTTCAAGATCCTCTTCCGTGGAATATACACAGTGTGCCGCCACGGCCGGAACATCAAATATCCCGTTCTTTTCAAGATATGCAGCCGGTGTAATGCCATGTCGTTTTATGCATTCTTCATGCTCTAATCTGGTCTCTGACACATGAACCTGCATCAGACTGTTTTTTTCAACCGCGTATTCAGCAAGAGCCGCCGCTGTTGCCGCATCCGATGTATACTCTGCGTGCAGACTCATATCCACCTTTATTCTCCCGTCTGCCGCTCCGTTATAATTATCATAAAAATCCTTTGCTTCTTCAAATCCGCGCAGTTTTTTAGGATCTTTTCCCGCTGCATTCGCCACCGAGCGCGCAATATTTCCTTTAGCCCCGCTTTCTTCATATGCCTTTGCCATTTCTTCGCAAAAGTAATACATGTCGCTTGTTGATACTATTCCGAATCTGAAAGATTCCGCCATTGCAAGCATCGTTGCCCAGTACACGGCTTCCCCTGTGAGCTTAGCCTCAAAAGGAAATATCTTCTTGTTCAGCCAGTCCTGAAGCACCATGTTCTCCCCGTATCCTCTCATCAAGATCATAGGTGAGTGAGCATGCGCATTGTAAAATCCGCTCATCAGCAGCTTCCCGACGCCGCTGTACTCTCTGCCCCATTCTCCTTCAGGACGGGTGTTTCCTATGTATTCTATCCTGTTTCCCTTTACTCCGACGAAGCATTCCTTCTTCAGCTTTAGATTTTCATCCAGTATATCTATATTTTTAAACAGCATATTTTCTCCCTTCCGCATCTTTTTACATCAGCGGTGCAACAAGTCTCAGTATTCTTCCTGCGATTTTACACGGAAGGCTGTATTTTTTGCAATCCGCAACCGTTATTCTCCTGCATTGTCTGAGAGTATTCTCAAAATCCATTTCAATATCGCTTATCACAGGATTTTTCCATATATACGCGGCACATTCGAAATGCAGATACAAGCTCCTGTAATCGAGATTTATCGTTCCGACCACCGCTCTTTCATCATCGCATGTAAATACTTTCGCATGAACGAATCCCGGTATGTATTCATATATCTCCACTCCCTGCCGTATAAGCTGCTCGTAATATGTTCTCGCCAGCATATACGCATATTTCTTGTCCGGTATATGCGGAAGTATAAGCTTTACCTCTACTCCCCTCTGAGCCGCGAATGTCAGGGAATTCACAAGCTCCTCATCCAAAATGAGATACGGCGTCATTATATGCACGTAGTCTTTAGCTCTGTTCAGAATATCAAGGTATACTTTTTCTCCTACATCTTCATCGTCAAACGGACTGTCACCATATGGAGCTATATATCCGCCTTTTCTCATTCCGGCCTCGCTCACCGCATATTTCTGCATATACCAGTCGTAGTTTTCTCTCTGTTTTTCATCTATATTCCACATCTGCAGAAACATAAGAGTAAAGCTGTCAACAGCCGTACCCTGCACCATTATCGCAGTGTCTTTCCAGTGTCCGAATCTTTCTTTTCTGTTTATATATTCATCAGCTATATTTATGCCTCCTGTGAATGCGGTATTCCCGTCTATTACCACTATCTTCCTGTGGTCTCTGTTATTCTGGTGAGTTGTCAAAAAAGGTTTCATGGGAGAAAACACCTTGCATTTTATACCGAAGCTTTTCATTCTTTCCGGATAATTTTTCGGCAGAAGCGACAGAGTGCATGTCCCATCGTACATAAATCTTACTTCCACTCCCTCTCTTGCTTTTCTCGCAAGTATCCTTAGTATCTTATTCCACATATATCCTTTATCCACTATAAAATATTCCAAAAAAATAAATTTCTCAGCTTTCTCAAGCTGATAGACGAGCTCTTCGAATTTATCCTCTCCAAGCGGGAAATATTTTACGCTTGCTCCGCTGTAAACTGGATATTTTCCCTTTCTGTACAGATACTTTACAAATCCGTACTCCTGTTTTGATTCGGAGCGGATACTGTTCAGAGTATTTTTATCAGGCTCAAGATATCTGCTTTCTTCTTCTAACAGTTCTGATACGCGTTTTGATATAAAGGCCGTCCCCGGCTGCATTTTAGTATATATATAGAAGACAACGCCTACTATGGGCACAAGAAGTATCAATATTATCCACATCAGCTTGAAACTCGAATTCTGCTGCGCATTCATGATATATATCAGTATTATTATAGCCAGAATACTGATAACATAATTCACCAGCCATGTGCTTTTGTCCAGTACGGCAAATCCACCGAACAGTATCACTGCCTGGATAAGCATAAGTAATATCAGTATCCCCGTCCTGCCGAATATCAGCTTCCAAAATTTCCTCAGTTTTTCCATTGCTGTATGCTCCCCCTTTAAGACACTGTTCATTAAAATCTTACTTCAAGCCAGAATAAAAGTCAAAGATTTTCATACGTATATTTATGTAATATCGACAAACAACATCTATATCCCAAAAGAAATAAGGAGGGTGCTGAGGAGATGGATAATTAAAAAGGGACGTTATGCCGGACATCCCTTTCATTTTAATTTTATTCAAGATATGTTATGTATGGAAGATTTCTGTATCTCTGAGCATAATCCAATCCGTATCCCACGATAAATCTGTCTTCCACGTTGAATCCTATGTAATCAACATCTATATCGACCTTACGTCCTTTCGGTTTATTGAGAAGAGTGCATATTCTGACTTGTTTTGCATTTCTGTTTTTAAAATATCCTTTGAGATAACTGAGCGTAGTTCCCGAATCCACGATATCTTCAACTATTATCACATTTTTACCTTTTATATCCGTGTCCAGATCCTTATTGATTTTAACTATCCCCGATGATTTTGTCGAGGCGCCGTAGCTGCTTACAGCCATAAAATCTATTATCATGTCGAGATTCACATTCTTCATGATATCTCCCATCCACAGAACAGCTCCGCGTAGAATTCCCACAAGCACTATTTCCTCACCCCGAAATTCTTCTTCAATCTGTCGTCCGATTTCTGCAGCTCTTTCATTGATTTGTTTCTGGGTTATCATTACTTTTCCTACGGTTCTGGTTTCACGCTCCATATGTACATTCTCCTTCTCAATCATGATTCATATCTACGCAGTGCTCTTCAATGGTTTTTATGCCCTGTTTCCTTATCTTCCTCATCCACTTCATATTCAACATCGTTTACGAAGGTCTTCCCGCGATATTTCTTTGAAAAATCTTTCGGCTTTCCTCCGTACCAGTATTTGTCGAGTTCCTTGCTCAGATACCACAAAATAAACCACCACAGCAGAAAATCATCCACCCATGCTATAGGGAAAAGTATAGGCGGTATCAGATCGATTGGCAGAAACAGGTATATTATGCCGAAAACTATAAGCGCCTTCTTTCTTTTAGGCACTGATTTGTCTGACATCATAAACCTTATCGCCTTTATTCTTTTTATAAGCATCTGGAATCCCAAAAACTGCATCTAATCCTCCAACAGTGCTTCTATTTCATCAAGGAGCTGATTATGCCCCGTCCTTTTTAACGATGACACAGGTATCACCCTGTCCTCAGGTGACAGTTCAAGCATCTTCCTTATCACATTCATCTGTTTTGTAAGCTGATTTCTGGAAATCTTGTCTGCCTTAGTCGCGGCAACAATACCGTCAAGTCCGTAATATTTCAGGTAATTGTACATTTCAGCATCCTGTTTTGACGGCTCGTGTCTTATGTCGACAAGCTGAATCACTTTAAGTAGATTTTCTCTGTTCTCAAGATAATCTTCTATCATCCTGCCCCAGCTTTCAGATATAGATTTCGACACCTTTGCATATCCGTATCCAGGCAGATCCACTATCCTAAAGCTGTCATTTATTCTGTAAAAGTTTATAGTTCTCGTCTTTCCCGGGCTTCCGCTTATCCTTGCGAGCTTTCTCCTTCCTGTCATCAGGTTGAGGAGCGATGATTTTCCCACGTTCGACCTGCCTGCAAAGGCAATTTCTTTCAGTTCCTCAGGCGGATACTGTTCCCTTTTTACAGCAACAGCCTCAAGCTCGGCTTTTTTTACTATCATTTGATTTATCCTTTACCAGCACCTGTTTAAGTGCATCATTTACATGTTTAATAAGAACAAACTCCATTTCATCCCTTACCGTTTTAGGAATATCCTGTATGTCCGCCTCATTGTCTTTCGGCAGCAGAACCTTTCTTATGCCGGCTCTGTGCGCTGCCATGACCTTTTCTCTTATACCGCCCACAGGGAGTATCTTTCCTCTGAGTGTTATCTCACCGGTCATAGCGATATCCTTTCTTGCAGGAATACCTGTAAGAGTGGATATTATAGCCGTACACATAGTCATACCTGCAGAAGGACCGTCTTTCGGTATAGCTCCTTCAGGAATATGGATATGAAGGTCTATTTTCTTGTAGAAATCTTCATCTATCTTGAGTTTTTTAGCTGCAGAACGTATATAGCTTATACCTGCCTTCGCCGATTCCTGCATCACATCTCCAAGCTGACCCGTGAGCACGAGTTTTCCGCTTCCCGGCACTGCTGTAGTCTCTATGAACAGTGTGTCTCCTCCGACTACCGTCCATGCAAGGCCGGTAGTTACACCTACTTCTTTTTCGCCTTTAATTATGTCGAATCTGTATTTTTTCTTGCCCAGGAATTCCTGAACTCTCCTAGATGTCATATTGACTTTTTTCGTGTCTCCGCAAACGTAGTTCTTCGCTACCTTTCTGCAGAGATTTCCTATTTCACGTTCAAGATTTCTTACTCCGGATTCTCTCGTATAATAATTTATTATCGTTCTGAGTCCCGCTTCGGTAAAGGAAATGCTGTTCTTTGAAAGTCCGTTTTCTTTTATCTGTTTAGGCACGAGATATTTTTCAGCTATATTGAGCTTTTCCTCTTCCGTATAACCGCTGACTTCTATTATTTCCATCCTGTCAAGGAGCGGGCGCGGTATCGTATCCGTCGTGTTGGCTGTCGTAATGAACATCACCTGTGACAAATCGAAAGGCACTTCAAGATAATGGTCGGTAAAATCCTTATTCTGTTCAGGGTCCAGCACTTCTAGGAGTGCGGATGCCGGATCTCCTTTGTAATCCGCTCCTATCTTATCTACCTCATCAAACAGGAATACGGGATTCTTAGTGCCGCATTCTTTCATGGACGTCATTATCCTTCCCGGTATTGCGCCTATATAAGTTCTCCTGTGTCCCCTTATCTCAGCTTCATCTCTGACTCCTCCAAGTGACATCCTCACAAATTTGCGTCCAATAGACCTCGCTATGCTTTTCGCAATGGATGTCTTTCCTACTCCCGGAGGTCCGACAAGACAGAGTATGGGACCTTTCAGGCTTTTTGAGAGCTGTATCACCGCCAGATATTCGAGAACTCTTTCTTTCACTTTTTCCAAACCGTAATGGTCTTCGTTCAATATTTCTTCGGCTCTGTTCAAATCAAGGTTTTCTTCGCTCACTTCGTTCCATGGCAGCTCCAGTATAGTTTCGATATAGTTTCTGCTCACCGTAGCTTCCGCGGATGCCGACTGCATTTTTGAAAATCTGTTTATTTCTTTCTCTATCTTTTCTCTTGTTTTTTCTTCAATATCCAGACTTTCAAGTTTTTCCCTGTATCCGGCAACTTCATCTTCGACATCTTCACCTGCGCCCAGTTCTTCCTGTATTGCCCTCATCTGCTCTCTAAGGTAATACTCTCTCTGGTTCTTGCTTATCTGAGATTTGACTTTACTGGATATATCCTGTTCTATATTGAGTATTTCTATTTCCCTCAGAAGTATGCTGTTTAATTTTTCCAGACGCTTTTTCGCATCGAGAGTTTCAAGAAGACTCTGTTTATCTTCAAGCTTTATCTCTATGTGAGATGCTATCATATCAGCCATCCTGCCGGGGTCTTCTATAGTAACGACCGTAGCAAACACTTCAGGAGCTAGATTCTGATTTATGTTTATATATTCATCAAAATTTGAAAGCACAGTGCGCATAAGAGCTTCCGCTTCCGCGTCTCCCGGCGCCACCAACTCCTCTTCAATCCTTTTTACAGAACACTTAAAATACGGTACTTCAAAAAGAATTCTTTCTATCTCTCCTCTGCATATGCCTTCGACCAGCACTCTGATTGAATCTCCCGGAAGTTTTAACATCTGCTTTATCTTACCTATCGTTCCTATGTGATAAAAATCATCCGGTGTGGGCAGATCAGTATTGTCATCCTTCTGAGATGCAAGAAATATATGCTGATTCATTATCATCGCTTTTTCAAGCGCATTTATTGATTTTTCACGTCCTATATCAAAATGAATCACCATGTTCGGGAACACAGAAAGTCCCCTCAGAGGTATCATCGGCAATTCCATCGTTTCATCCATTTCAAAATTTTCTTCTGCTGCTTTATCCTCGATATTCGTAATATTTTTATTCTTATCCTCCATAAAAATCCCTCCTTTTATATAAACGAGGCGACTAAAAAGCCGCCCCTCGGTCGTTCATATCACATTTCAAGCTGTTTCTGCTGTCTTTTCCTTGGTGTTTATAAGCTTAGTTTCCGTCAACACAAGCTCGGGGTCCTTTTCCGCCTCTACAGTTTCCCGCGTTATGACGCATTTTCTTACGTCGTCTCTTGATGGCATCTCATACATTATGTTGGTCATCAGCTTCTCCATAATGCCTCTGAGCCCTCGCGCCCCTGTTTTTCTTTCTATCGCCTTTTCCGCTATTGCCTCAATTGCATCAGGTCTTATTTCAAGCTCTACATTATCCATTTCGAACAGCTTTCTGTACTGTTTGACCAGAGCATTCCTGGGCTCCGTTATTATCTTCATTAAAGCATCCTTGGACAACTCTTCAAGGGTGACCAGTACAGGAAGTCTTCCTATAAATTCAGGGATGAGCCCGTATTTCAGAAGGTCTTCCTGCTGAACGTGCTTCATTATCTCTGCCTGTTCAAGCTTGTTGTTTTCAACGTTGGAATTGAATCCTATAGTCTTTTCCCCTATTCGTCTCTGGACTACTTTATCAAGTCCGTCAAAGGCTCCTCCGCATATGAACAGTACATTGGTCGTATCAAACTGCAGAAAATCCTGATGAGGATGCTTCCTGCCTCCCTGAGGAGGAACATTGGCGACGGTCCCTTCCAGTATTTTCAGGAGAGCCTGCTGTACGCCTTCACCGCTCACATCTCTCGTAATCGACGGGTTTTCCGATTTTCTTGCTATCTTATCTATTTCATCGACGTAAATTATGCCCTTCTGCGCTTTATCTATATCGTAATCAGCCGCCTGTATGAGCTTGAGCAGGATGTTCTCCACGTCTTCGCCTACATACCCGGCCTCCGTAAGAGCCGTAGCATCCGCTATTGCAAAAGGCACATCCAGTATTTTCGCAAGTGTCTGAGCCAGCAAAGTCTTTCCCGACCCTGTAGGGCCTACCATCACTATGTTGCTTTTCTGAAGCTCCACATCCCTGTCTTCACCTGCAAGTCCGTCATTTCTTATTCTCTTGTAATGATTGTATACCGCTACCGACAGCGCTTTTTTGGCGTCGTCCTGCCCTATAACGTATTCTGAAAGCGTTTCATATATTTCCCTCGGCTTCGGCAGCTTGTCAAATCCGGCGCCGGCGCTTTTTCCCATGCTCTGTCTGTTGTCTTCCGTCTCCAGTATCTCCTGACACAATGAAATACATTCATTGCATATATAAACTCCGGAGCCGCTGATAAGTCTCTTTACCTGACTCTGCGGCTTCCCGCAGAAAGAGCATCTCAGCTCGTTGTTTTCATCGTATTTACTCATAAATCCTCCCCTGTTTACCTATCACCTATCTCTTATCACTTTATCTATGAGACCGTAATTCATAGCTTCTTCCGCAGACATGAAATTATCTCTGTCCGTATCGCGTGCTATTATGTTTAAAGGCTGCCCTGTGTTTTCACTCAGAATCCTGTTCAGCTTCTCTCGCGTCCTTAATATCCATTCCGCATGTATCCTTATATCTTCCGCCTGTCCCTGGACACCGCCTAAAGGCTGGTGTATCATGATTTCGGCATTTGGAAGAGCAAACCTTTTGCCTTTCTGTCCGGCAGACAGCAGAAACGCTCCCATGCTTGCGGCCATCCCGACGCATATGGTCGATATCTCCGGCTTTATATACTGCATCGTATCATATATAGCCATTCCGGCGGTAACAGAACCGCCAGGACTGTTTATATATATGTTTATATCCTTATCCGAGTCCTCAGCTTCAAGAAAAAGCAGCTGAGCGACTATACTGCTCGCGAGATTTTCATCTATGGTCTCACCTAAAAAAATTATCCTGTCTTTTAACAATCTCGAATATATATCGTATGATCTTTCTCCTCTGCCGGTCTGTTCAATCACATAAGGAATCAATGCCATGACCCGAGCCTCCTTTTCCAAGCTTATTTCTTTACAGCATTATTATATATGAAATCAATAGCCTTTCTCAGCTTAATATCTCCTGATATCATATTTATATTCTGACTTCCAAGCATTTCTCTTACTTTGTCAGCTTCAAGGCTGTACTGCTTCGCCATGTTTTCTATTTCCTTATCCACATCTTCATCGGATGCTTCAAAGCCTTCCTGTTCGGCAATGGCCGTTATCAGCATTCTCGTCTTCACTTTTCTGAAGGCTTCATCTTTCATGCTCTCCCTGAACGCTTCGGAATCCGTTCCGAGATATTTATAATAAGATTCAAGGTCAAGTCCCTGACTTCTGATCTGCTGATCGAACTCCGCAATCATTGCATCTATTTCCGAGTTCACCATAACATCAGGAACGTCTATATCATTCGCTTCATAGACTTTTTCTATGGCGCTGTTTCTCATGGTATTCTCGTCTTTTGCTTCAGCTTCTTTCTGCAGTCTTTCCTTTACATCGACCTTCAGCTCATCAAGAGTATCGAATTCGCTTATATCCTTTACAAATTCATCATTTATCTCCGGCAACTCCTCTTCTTTTATTTCATGCACCTTGCATTTGAATACAGCTTCCTTGCCGGCAAGATTCGATACATGATATTCTTCAGGGAATGTCACCTTCACGTCTTTATTTTCACCTGTGCTTACACCGATAAGCTGTTCTTCAAATCCGGGTATGAATGTACCCGAGCCGAGCTTGAGAGGCTGTCTTTCCGCTGTGCCGCCTTCAAACTGCTCATCGCCTACCCATCCTTCATAATCTATGAGAACCATGTCTCCTTCCTCGGCAGGTCTGTCCACCGTGACCATCCTCGAATTTTTTCTCGACATGCTCTTTATTTCTTCATCCACATCTTCATCCGTAACTTCAGTGTCGGCTTTTTCTATCTCCACACCCTTATAATCCTTCACTTCTATTTCCGGATAGCAAACAACCGTTATGGTTACCGTGAAGCCTTCTCCTTTTTTAAGCTCGCTGAATTCAGCCCTCGGACTGTCTATAACATCAAGGTCGAGTTCATCAAGCGCCAGCGGATAATGAAGTGAAAACAGGTTGTTTATCGCATCCTCAAAGAAAATACCCTCGCCGTACTTTCTTTCTATTATACTTCTCGGTGCCTTTCCTTTTCTGAACCCGTCTATTGTAAATTTATTCTTCTGAGCCTTATAGACTTTTATTATCGCATCCTCAAACTCTTCTGCTGTGAATTCAATACTGAATTTTGCTTCGTTGTTCTCCTTTGAAATCAATGTCGCTTTCATGAATGTTTATCCTCCTCGATCATCAACACATAGTGCATATTATTATACCCTTTTTTTATTGAAAAGTAAAGAATAAAGAAAACAGCAAACACGTGTAATGAATCTCTATGTAAATCGCCGGCGTTCATTGTGCTTAAAAGAAAAAATCACGCAAGGACGAAATTCATATATCGTCTTTACGTGATTAGTATTCTT
>CAYYMY010000030.1:0-14541 GCA_964473095.1 uncultured Oscillospiraceae bacterium
AGTGCAGCAAGTAGAGAATGTTCTCTAACTGCTACACTTTTATGGTACTAAAAACTGCCGCACTATAATATGCACGGCAGAAAGGTTTTGTTAAGCTGAGACTAACCGCTTCGGCCAGCCTTATGAACAGATGCCTGTCTACATAACCATTTTCCCAAGCTCTTCCTTGAATTTGGAGTTTATTATCTTTATTCTCGTGCCCTTCATTCCCAGGGACCTTGATTCTATCACTCCCGCACTTTCCAGTTTTCTCAGCGCGTTTACTATGACTGATCTTGTTATTCCCGATCTGTCTGCAATCTTGCTTGCAACAAGCAGTCCTTCATTGCCCTCAAGCTCGGCAAATATCTGCTGTACCGCCTCGATTTCGGAATACGACAATGTTCCTATTGCCATCTGAACCATAGCGACCCGCCGCTCATCCTCTTCTCTCTCCAGAGATTTTCTCCTCTGTATCTCAAGACCTATTACCGCCGCTCCGTATTCTCCCAGCACCAAATCCTCGTCATTGAATTTAGGAGCATAACGCGTAAGCACAAGCGTTCCCCATCTCGTTCCTCCTCCTAAGATAGGTATGACCGTGTGAAGCTTATCCGCCGTATCATAATCATATTTGAAGATCTTGAGAACTTCATCTCCCGACAAATTTGCCATCGTCTCATCGACCTTCATAAGCTCCTCATTGTATTCTCCCGGGAAAACCTCGACCCCCGTCTCCGGATCAGCTATCGTAGGGCTGTCCGATCTGATTTTGTAATTTACCCCTATTACTTTGCCTCTATCGTTCGCTACATAAACATTGGCATCCATCAAGTCGCTGAGAATACCGCACATTTCGTCAAAAGAAAATACCCCTGTAGGGCTTTCCTGCAGAAGCCAGTTCAGTTTCCTGACTTTATTCAAAATATCACTCATAATCTATACCTCGTCTGTTATCATTGAAATTTCATATTTAAACTAGTTTCATTATATAATCTTTTAACAGTCAAAACAACTCTTTTTTGACTTTTCAAAAAAGTTTTTTATTTTTACACAATTGACATAAGTTTGTTATTTTTCCTACAACATTTTAATAATTTCCATCATTGTTTTGCTGTATTCATTATAAAACCTCGCCGCTGTAGCATATACAGCAGCGAGGTCCGGATTCAGACCTTTGCAGGTTTTAAATTCTCTTTTCTTTATCAGAGTATATATCTGTCCAGATCATCTGGATGTATGGTCTCTTCAAATTTCTGCTTCACATAATCTCTGTCTATAACCACTTTTTCTTCATCCATATCAGGAATATTGAACGAAATATCTTCAAGCAGCTTCTCAAGAATGGTGTGGAGTCTTCTCGCTCCTATGTTTTCAGTCTGTTCGTTCATAAGGAACGCCATCGTTGCGATCTCATCGATTGCTCCTTCCGTGAATTCCATCTCGATTCCTTCAGTTTCAAGAAGCGCCTTATGCTGTTTAAGCAGCGCGTTTTCAGGTACTGTGAGTATCTTGACAAAGGTGTCTTTATCAAGGTTTTCAAGCTCTACCCTTATAGGGAATCTTCCCTGAAGCTCAGGTATCAGATCGGTAGGCTTTGCAGTATGGAAAGCTCCTGCTCCTATAAACAGTATATGGTCTGTCTTGACCGGTCCGTGCTTCGTATTGATCACACTTCCTTCAACTATAGGAAGTATGTCTCTCTGCACGCCTTCCCTTGAAACATCTGCACCGCTCCTGTATCCTGAGCCCGACGCTATTTTATCTATTTCGTCGATAAATATTATCCCGTTCTGCTCGGCATTGTGAAGCGCATCTTCCGTAACCTGATCCATGTCTATGAGCTTCTGAGCTTCTTCCTCGCGCAATATTTTCCTGGCGTCCTTGACTTTGACCTTTCTGTTTTTCATTTTTTTAGGAGCCATATCTCCGAAGATATTTCCTATGGCGATACTCATACCTTCATTTCCCATGTCGAGATTGTTGGCTTTCGGAGTATCGGTGACCTGTATCTCAATATACTGTTCTTCAAGCAACCCCTCTCTGAGCTGCTGCCTCACCTGCTCTCTGGCAAGCTCCGTATCCATTTCGGTGTTTTCTTCCGATTCTTTCTTCTTCTGCTGCTGTTCATACTGTTCCTTCTGGCTTATATATCCGCTGTTGCCCAGTATGAAATCAAAGGGACCTCTGTTCTTGCTGTCTGAAACCTTTTTCTTCTTTCCCGGTATTATCGCTTCTATTATTTTTTCTTCTACGATTTCATCGGCTACTGAATACTTTTCCTCCAGCATAGCCTGTTTAGTTATCCTGACGGATGCTTCAACCAGATCCCTCACCATGGAATCAACATCGCGCCCCACGTATCCGACCTCCGTGAACTTTGTCGCCTCGACCTTTACAAACGGTGCGTCCATGAGTTTTGCAAGCCTTCTGGCTATCTCGGTCTTTCCTACTCCCGTAGGTCCCATCATCAGTATGTTTTTCGGAGTGATTTCTTCTCTCATCTTCTCGGAGAGAAGACTTCTCCTGTATCTGTTTCTCAAGGCTATGGCAACTGATTTTTTTGCTTCATCCTGCCCTATTATATACTTATCCAGCTCCTGAACTATTTCTTTCGGAGTCATCTGATAGAGTTTGTTTTCCATCCCGTACCTCCTATAATTTCTCTATGGAAATATGATCGTTCGTGTATACACAGATAGACGAAGCTATTTCCAGAGACTTCCTTACTATATCTTCCGCTCCCAAGTCGGTGTTGTTGTACAGCGCGTTAGCTGCCGCATACGCATAGTTTCCTCCCGAACCTATGGCTACGAATGGCTGATCCGGCTCTATTACTTCTCCCGTACCCGAGAGCACGAGGATATCTTCCTTGTCCGCCACTATCATGAGAGCTTCAAGATTTCTCATAGCTTTGTCCGAACGCCAGAGCTGCGCCAGAGCAACTGCCGCTCTCTTGAGGTTTCCGCCGTGCTCGTCCAGTTTTCCTTCAAACTTTTCCGTAAGAGAAAAAGCATCTGCAACCGAGCCTGCGAATCCTGTTATTATGGAGTTCTTATAAATTTTCTTTACTTTTTTTGCTCCGTTTTTCATTATGGCGGTCTCACCCATAGTAACCTGACCGTCTCCGCCTATGCATATATCGTCCGGTCCCCTTTTGACCGCAACTATCGTCGTCGCATGAAATTCAATCATATGCGTTTTCCTCCTTGTATGGTTATCTCTACTTTTTCCTATCTGACGCCTGTCTTATTCCCTGTAGTCACATTCGCTGTTGGAGCAGGCGTACTTTCCGTTTTTCGTCTTCTTCTCAACGAGAAGCGCCCCGCATTTAGGGCATTTCCTGTTTATCGGCTTATTCCAATATGACTGCGTGCATTCGGGATAACCGCTGCACCCATAAAAAACTCTTCCTTTTTTGCTCCTGCGCGCCACTATATCGCGTCCGCATTTAGGACATTTTACATTTATCGTCTCAACTATCGGCTTTGTGTTCTTACATTCCGGATATCCGGTGCACGCGGCAAAAGGCCCGAATCTTCCGTGTTTCACAGCCATTGACCTGCCGCATTTTTCGCAGACCTCTCCTGTAAGCTCCACTTCAAATTCAACCTTTTTAATTTCCTTTTCCGCTACTTCCAGTTCCTTTTCAAATGTACTGTAAAACTCCCTTATGACGCTTTTCCACGGAATCTTTTTAACTTCTATATCGTCCAGCTCTTCTTCCATCTGAGCTGTGAATCCCGTATCTACTATCTCCTTGAAATACTGCTGCATGACATCGGTTACGATGAACCCCAGCTCTGTAGGTACAAGGGATTTCTTTTTCTTGCTTATATAATTTCTGTCCATCAGTGTCGCCACTATCGGAGCATATGTACTCGGCCTTCCTATATCCTTGTCCTCAAGGTCCTTGACGAGACTTGCTTCTGTGAATCTCGCCGGCGGCTGCGTGAAGTTCTGTTCTCCTTTCACATCGGAAGGACTGAGTTTTTCTCCCTTTTCAAGATGCGGAAGAAGCTTGTTCTCCTCACTTTCCTTCGACTGGGGATACACCTTGAGAAAGCCGTCGAATATCATCTTAGAGCCTGTTGCCCTGAATTTATAATCTCCGTTCAGCACAGCCGCGTTCACAGCCTTGAATTTTGACGGAGACATCTGACTTGCCACAAATCTCGTCCATATAAGCTTGTACAGATTGTACTGGTCTTTGGTGACTGAATCCTTTATTTTGTCCGGTTCCAGATCCACATGGCTAGGTCTTATAGCTTCATGAGCATCCTGAACGTCCTTTTTCTTGTTTGTATATATATTGTTGGAATAATACTCATCTCCCATGGTGTTTATGATGTATTCCTTCGATGCCTGCCTTGCCTCCTCCGATATCCTGACGGAATCGGTTCTGATATAGGACACAAGGCCTATTATTCCCTGTCCCTTTATCTCAATGCCCTCATAGAGCTGCTGAGCGACCATCATGGTTTTTCTCGTGGAAAAACTGAGCTTGTTTGCCGCGTCCTGTTGAAGACTGCTCGTGGTAAAAGGCGCCGCAGCTCTTCTCGACCTGTCTTTTTCTTCTATGTTTCCTACTGTATATTCTCCCTTTTCAAGCTCTTTGAGTATCCTGTCCGCCTGCTGCTTATTCTCTATTTCAAGCTTTTTATCCTTATACTCAACAAGCCTTGCGGTGAATTTTCTGTCCTTTTCAAATTCAGCCTCTATTGTCCAGAATTCCTTCGGCTGGAAATTTTTTATTTCATTCTCTCTGTCGCATATTATCTTGAGCGCTGCCGACTGCACTCTTCCGGCGCTCAATCCTCTTCTGACCTTTCTCCACAGCAGCGGGCTTATCTCATATCCCACAAGCCTGTCCAGCACTCTTCTCGCCTGCTGGGCATCCACCAGACTTTCATCTATAGGTCTCGGTTTTTTTATCGCATCCTTGATAGCCTTTTCCGTTATCTCGTTAAATACTATCCTGCACGGTGTATGCTGATCAATTCCCAGCAAAAATGCTAAATGCCAAGATATTGCTTCTCCTTCTCTGTCCGGGTCTGTTGCAAGATAGACCTTGGATGCATTCTTGGCTTCTTTCTTCAGCTCTTTGATGATTTCTCCCTTACCCCTTATAGATATGTACTGAGGGTCAAAATCGTTTTCAATATCTATTCCCAGCTTGCTTTTAGGCAAATCTCTGACGTGACCGACAGACGCTATGACCTTATACCGCCCCCCTAGGAACTTTCCTATGGTCTTTGCCTTAGACGGTGATTCCACGATCACAAGATTTTTTTTCGCTGAAGCCATGAAAACCCTCCTTTTAACTCAACTGTAGCTTCTAATATTTGATTATATGTATATTTTTATATTTTTGCAATAAAAATTTTCCCGAGAGCTGAAAAAACGACGCCTTTCATCTCCATCACAGCCACTATTCCGTTCACCCGACCGCTGTCCATTTTCAGTTTTCTGCCTATATCATCAGCTGTCACTTCACCGAGAGTGGATATCATATCGTATATCCTCCTCTCAGTCTCCGAAAGCTTATCTTTTATGTCTGAATCACCGCAGCTTTCCACTCCCATGGCTTCCGGAATCTCTACCGCGTTTATGAGCGGTATTGCCCCGTCCTTTATCAGCTTGTTGCTTCCAAGGCTGTACTCGCTGTCTATATTCGCAGGCACCGCATATACGTCTCTCCCCTGCTCCGCAGCACAGTCCGCCGTTATGAGGGCTCCGCTCCTTATTCCCGCCTGCACTACCACCGTAAGCTCCGAAATGCCGCTTATTATCCTGTTTCTCTGCGGGAATCGGTATTTTTCCGGTTTTGTCCCGGGCGGATACTCCGAAATGACGATACCCTTTTCTTCTATTTTTTGTTTAAGCTCCGCATGGAATGCCGGATAACACACATCCACACCGCATCCAAGGACCGCCATGGTGCTTCCGCTCCCTTTAAGCGCGCCTGAATGAGCGCAGGAATCTATTCCGTATGCCATACCGCTTACCACACATATGTCTTCGGACGATATGCGTTCTGCCATGGATGAAGCTGTTTTTCTTCCGTAAGGCGTTGTCTTCCTCGATCCTACTACAGCCGCCTTCCTTTTTTTCATGAAATCGAGATTTCCGATATAATAGAGTATGTCTGGATATCCCTTTGTCTCTTTGAGCAGCGCCGGATACCTAGCGTCGCCTGAGGTGATAATCTGTATCATATCCGATATCACTGTACTGTTTTTCATCTCCACTCTCCTGTCCTGTACATAAGCGCTTCCGCCGCTTCATCTTCCCCTATATCATCCTTTCCTTCGATATCCGCTATGGTCCGTGCTGTTTTAAGTATCTTGAAATAGGCTCTTGCTGACAGCCCGAGCCGGTCGTATGCCTCCGACATAAGCCTGGACGCCGCGCCGGTCATAATGCAGAATCTTCCCACGCTCATATCATCCAGTCTTCCATTGCACGAAAAGTTCATTTCCCTGTACCTTTCTTCCTGCCTCAGCCTCGCCTCCTCAACCTTTCGTTTCATCTGTGATGACGACATACACCCGCCGCTGTTTTTTCCCGCTTTTTCTATTTTCTCTTTAAGTACACGGGCTATCCTTATGTGTATGTCTATCCTGTCCGAAAATGGTCCCGTAAGTTTTTTCCTGTAGCTGTTTATCTGTCTTTCAGTACATGTGCATATTTTTTTCTCATCCCACAGGTTCCCGCACTTGCACGGGTTTGCCGCCGCGACTATCATAACGTCGGAAGGAAAAATCACCTCTTCAAAATTCCTGTTCAGCCTTATATAACCGTCTTCAACGGGCTGTCTCATAGCATCTATGCTTCTGGCATCGAATTCCCCCAGCTCATCCAGAAACAGCACTCCCCTGTGAGCCAGGGAAAGCTCTCCCGGTCTCGGTCTTGTTCCTCCTCCGGTAAGACCTGCTGCCGTTATACTGTGATGCGGCGCTCTGAAAGGTCTCCTTTCGACGACGGGTATTTCTTCAGACAGGAGATTAGCAACGCTGTATATACCAGTTATTTCAAGCTTTTCCTCGTATGTCAGCCTCGGCAGTATCGTCGGTATGCGTTTCGCCATCATACTTTTCCCACAGCCGGCGCCTCCTATCATCAGTACACCGTGTCCTCCCGCAGCCGCGACGGTCAGAGCCCGCTTTGCACTCTCCTGCCCCTTGACCTGGAAAAAATCAGTCCCCTCATAGATATCTGCCCCGCACACATTTTTCCCATCATGTTCCTTCCTTTTATATAATGATGATACCGACGGTTTTTTTCCTTCCTCTGCAAAAGCCACAGCCTCTTTAAGGTCGTTCACCGCGATTATCTCCACATCTTCAAGTATTCCTGCCTCCTCCCCGTTAGCCGCAGGTATAACTATCCTTTTTATCCCCTCATCTCGCACACCCATTGCCAGCGGCAGCGCTCCCCTTACGGCATTTATTTTACCGTCGAGGGAAAGCTCACCGAAAAACGCCGTGTCTTCGGCAGGTCTTTTTCCTTTCCACGACATTATCATGCCGACAGCCATCGGAAGGTCGAAATGACTGCCTTCTTTAGGTCTTCCCGCCGGCATCAGATTTATCGTCACTCTTTCTCTGGGAAATACAAATCCCGAATTGATAAGGGCGGGACCTATCCTCACAACAGCTTCTCTTATAGTCATATCCGCCAGTCCCGTCACGTTCAGAGCCGGAAGTCCGCCGCGTATATCAGTCTCAACCGTGACGCAGTATCCTTTTATCCCAGATAATGTTGCAGTTTTGACTCTCGTCAGCATCATACACCTCCGTTGCTAAAAAGCATTTTCCGTATGCTCCGCGCTGATTTCCACCACATGAAAATCTATTGCCGCCGGACAATATCCTCTTCTTTCCAGGTTTTTTAAATAGTATTCGGCGGCTCTCATTATCCGTTTTTTCTTTTTTTCGTTCACTGTCTCCGCAGGTCTTTCATATCCTGCATTGAGCCTGCTTTTCACCTCTACGAATCCTATTTCACTCCCTTTCCGCACTATGATGTCTATCTCTCCTTCTCTGCATCGGTAATTTCTTTTCACTATTGAATAGCCTTTTATCTCCATAATTTCACATGCCATAGCCTCTCCCGCGTTTCCCAGTCTTCTGTTGTACATTTTTTCTCCTTTTCGCCGCCGCTTTCGCTCAGCAAATTATTTTTACATTTTTTACCATATGTATATGATAATATGGAATATTTTTCCTGTCAACTTTTTTCAAATAAAAACTCCGGGATTTCCCGGAGCAGTTTTCACAGTTTCTGTATTTTATTTTTTCAGTACGAATTTTTCAATGGCTTCCGCCACACCATCGTTATCGTTGTCTGCGGATATGTACGCTGCATGTTCCTTCACCTCATCCTCCGCATTCCCCACCGCTACAGGCATACCTGAGGCTTTGAGCATTTCTATGTCATTGGGACTGTCTCCGACTGCCATCATCTCATCCTGCTTTATACCAAGCAGCTCGCCCATTTTTTTCAGGGCTTGTGCCTTACTCGTCGTAGCGCCTCCTATTTCCAGATTGTTTTTCAGAGAGCTCGTTATCGTGACATCGGGCAGCTTCACAAGCTCCTCATACATCTTCGGCTTGTCCGATATGTCTTCAAAATTCACGTTTATATTCTCGACATGTTCTTTGTTTTCGAGTAAAAATTCATATATGTCTTCCACCGGCTTTCTCGTTTCCAGTATGTAGTTTGCATCCCGAAAGCTCTTTCCCGTACGCTTCACGTATTCGTAATAATCTTTCTGTATATAGGCCTCTCCTCTGACGAATCCTTCGAGAACATAGTCATACCGCTTTAAAAGAGCCACGGCTTTTTCAACGGAATTCGCCGATATACAGTTTTCATAAAAAGTCTTTTTTTCTTTCACATCCGTTATGGAAGCACCGTTTGACGTCAGCATATATCTTATGGCGTCTATCTCAAAAACATCTTTCGGCAGAGCTGAAAAAGGTCTTCCCGTAGCAACGACTATATTCACACCCATCGCCGCCGAACTTTCCATAGCAGCTCTGTTTCTTTCGCTTATGTTCTTCCTGCTGCTGAGAGTGGTCCCGTCAAGGTCCAGCGCTATGAGCTTTATTTCCATTATCATTTCACCTCCCGCGTCCGCTGAGTATAGCTCTCAATTCCGTATTTATCTCTTTCACCTTTTTCATCGTGCATCCGTCTCCGTGTCCCGGATATATGAATATATCGTTGTCCCATCTGTCAACAATGTTTTTCACCGTCTCTTCCATGTCTCTTTCGCTGCCTCCCTCAAGGTCGCTCCTTCCGAGATCTGTGTCAAACACGGTATCTCCCGTGAACATCAGCCTGCTTTCCGGCAGAAAGAAACAGACGCTTCCCCTAGTGTGACCCGGCGTGCTTATCACTTCGATACGCTCTCCCTCAAGCTCTATCACATCACCGTCATCCATATATACGTCCACCGGTTTCTTATACATATCGCAGTCGTCTTTATGCATATATACCGGGCACTCGTATATTTCTCTTATTCTTTCCACCGCGCCCACATGGTCGTAGTGATGATGGGTGAGCAGTATGCCCGCAAGCTTAAGCTGATTTTCATCTATGAAATCCGTAAAAGTCCTGTAGCTGTATCCGGGATCTATGATGAGACACTCTCCACCATTTTTGTGATACAGAAAATATCCGTTGCTTTCAAGCATGCCGCCTATGAATCTCTTTACCTTCATTTTTATCTCCTGAATTTATTCTGCCGGCGCTCTGGGAGACCGGCTATAACATTTTAATATATTTATGCTCTTCTTGCAAATATGTGTTGAAATCTATGGGATTAGTGGTAAAATGATGATGTTTGAATGTAGCGTATCATTTATACGGCTGATAAGGGGAACAAACACTATGAAAGTTGTAATAGTAGGTGCAGGCAAGCTCGGTCTGAAAGTCGCAAGCGTCCTGCTCGGAGGCGATAACGACGTAACTATAATAGATACCAAGGAGGATATACTGCAGAAAATCAGCTCTCAAATGGATGTCATGACTTTGAACGCCAACGCGAAAGAGATAAAGACGTTGAAAAACCTAGGCATTTCATCATACGATTTTCTCATAACCACCACCGGCAATGATGAGCTGAACATCGTCATCGCAGCTTTTGCAAAAAGTCTGGGATGCAGCAAAGTCATAGCCAGAGTACGCGATCCCGAACACATGCAGCAAATCAACTTTATAAAAGACGTTATGGATATAGACCACATAGTCAATCCGGACCTTGCCATAACCGTTGAAATATACAAATATCTTGCCGAGAAATACACCCTGAGCAACGGGATATTTTCCAGCGGCAAGGTTTCTCTTATAGAATTTTCCGTGGACAGATTCCGTGAGCTTATCGACCTGCCCATACACATGGTATCCGAATTTCTGCCCAATATGCTAATAGTGGCTATCTCCAGAAACGGTAAAGTAATAATACCGAACGGCGACACAGTAATCAAAAAGGACGATGCCGTCTACGTTATCGGAGAAAAGGGACTTATCATGGCTCTGAATGAAAAAGTCCATGAACGTGAGAAATACAACGATCTACAGAAGGTGATGATAATAGGGGGCGGCAAAACAGGTTTCTATCTGGCAAAAATGCTCTCCGAATTCGGCGCTGCTGTAAAGATCATAGAAAAAAGCAAAGACAGGTGTCACTATCTGTCATCGCACCTCGACAATGTGATGATACTTCACGGGGACGCGACGGATCTCAATCTGCTGGAAGAAGAAAATCTCGACCTCATGGACGCAGTCGTCACAGCCACCGGCTTTGACGAAGACAACCTTCTCCTCGCCCTTACTGCAAAACGTCACGGCATAGAGGATGTTATCGCCAAGGTCAGCAGAGCAAGCTACGGTGAAATCATCTCGAGCATGGGCATAGACGTGGCTCTCAGTCCACTCGACATAACGGCGAGCAATATAATCAGATACGTCCAGGGAACGAAGAAAATTCTTTCTTCCCAACTTATACAGGGACAAGCCGAAATAATAGAGATAATAGCGTCTCACCACATGAAAATACTGAACAGGCCTCTCAAGGAGCTTCATCTTCCCGAGGGTGTCATCATAGCCGCCATACACCGGGGTCCCGATGTCATCATGCCCCACGGCGACACGAAGATACTTGAAGACGATAAAGTCATAATGCTCAGCCTTCTGAGCGATATATCTTCGACCGAAACCCTCCTCAAAGATGACGATGGCAAAAGCTTTTTCAGAAAAACTTTCGGATAACAGACTTTTCAAGGGAGCATCATGAATCTGAATTTAAGTTCGTTTTTCAGAATAATAGGTCTAATCCTGGCAGTAATAGGTCTTTCTATGCTGCCTTCTTTTGTGGTATCTCTGATATACGGAGAGACTTCAGTGGCAAAAACTTTCATCACAATTATGATCGCCTCCTTGCTGACAGGCGTTTTTTTAATGAAAGTGTGCAAGAAAAACTTTACCACCCTAAAAATCAAGGATGGATTCCTTCTCGTTTCCGTATGCTGGTTTCTTTCCGCCGCCATAGGTGCGTTGCCTTTTATCGCCACCGGCAGCATTCCCAATCCGGTAGACGCTTTTTTTGAATCCTGCTCCGGATTTTCAACTACAGGAGCCACTGTCCTCAATGAGACAGAAGCACTTCCGAGGGGAATACTGTTCTGGCGTTCCTTTACCCACTGGATAGGAGGAATGGGGATCCTCGTATTCGCCATAGCTCTCATGCCTTCACTTGGAATAAGCGGTCAGAATATCGCGGTATCGGAATCCCCCGGTCCTAGCTTCGACAAGACCAGCGCCCATATGTCATCTACAGCAAAAATCCTCTACATCATATACATAGTATTCACTGTTATGGAAGCTCTGCTTCTGCTTGCAGGCGGCATGAGTCTGTACGATGCCCTGCTTCATACCTTCGGCACTGTGAGTACCGGAGGTCTTTCATCGTACAATGACAGCATAGCTCATTTTGACAGCACATATATCAGAATTGTAATCTCTGTATTCATGGTTATGTGCGGCGTCAATTTCAATCTTTACTACGATTCACTGAAGAGCGGAATCAAAAACCTCATATCCGACATGGAATTCAGGACATATATTTTCATAATGCTCGGCTCATCGGCTTTCATCTCGATATCTCTGATAATAAGCGGATGCTGCGACTCTCTCAAAAACGCGGTGCTTGATTCCACCTTCCAGGTGTCTTCCATAATAACGACCACCGGATATATAACGGCGGACTACGAGCAGTGGCCTGCGGTATGCCAATTCATACTTCTGCTCCTGATGCTCATAGGAGGATGCTCCACATCTACCAGCGGAGGTCTCAAGGTAATACGCGCCATAGTCATCATGAAGCTGATAAAACGCGGTATATCACAGCGGCTGCACCCCAATGTCGTCGAAACGATAAAGATAAACGGCAGGACAATTCCAAGCGATACAATAACCGCTATAGCCAATCACACGTTCCTGTACATACTGGCGATTTTTTTCGGTGCGATACTTATAGCCTTTGAAAACGCGGATTTTATGACATGCTTTTCATCTGTGATAACCTGTCTTGGCAATGTAGGTCCCGGATTCGGCGTCGTCGGACCTACGGAAAGCTTTGGGGCTTTAAGTGATTTCTCAACTTTTGTTCTGTCAGTATACATGCTGGCCGGAAGACTTGAATTATATACATTGTTTGTACTTTTCACACCGGGATTCTGGAATCAGAATTATTAGTACCGTAAAATATGGAGTATCAGCTATGTCTCAGATATCAGTCAATTACAGAGCCATTTTAAGAATAATAGGCGTGATAATATTCATAATCGGCGTGTCCATGATAATCCCATGGGTCTATTCCGAAGCTGTCGGAGATCTTGACGCCGAAAAAGCTTTTCGCATATGCGCGCCTGCGACAATAGCTTTAGGAGCCCTCATCGTCCTTGCCGCCGGCAAAGCATCTCATGCCAAATTTCGCCTCAGAGAAGGGTATATCATAGTGGCTTCATGCTGGCTGACTGCTTCCGTTATAGGAGCATTTCCGTTTTATTTCGCTGATTTTACGACCAATTACATAGACGCTTTCTTTGAGTCCACGTCCGGCTTCACGACAACTGGATGTTCAGCTGCCGCAAACGGTATTCTTTCCAACAGTCTGCTGCTCTGGAAAGCCATAATACACTGGCTCGGTGGCATGGGGATACTGGTATTCGTCATATCCATCCTACCTGCCCTCGGTATCAACGGACACTTTATCGCAAAAGCCGAGACACCGGGACCTGTCCTTGAGAAGATTACAGTAAGAATGAGCGATTCGGCAAAGATACTGTACATTACATATATATCGCTGACACTCGCCGAGTTCATACTCCTGATGCTGTCGGGCAAAATGGATGCTTTTGATGCTATCGTGAACACCATGGGCAGTATCAGTACCGGAGGACTTACGGTCAATCCTGAAGGAGTTGCCTACTATGACAGCGTCTATATTGAAATAGTCATAGCTTCATTCTGCATACTTTCTTCCATAAACTTTGTACTCTACCACAATCTGGTAGCCGGTCGACCGGCGCTGTTCTTCAAAGACATTGAGCTGAGAGTCCATATAATCATAATATTTGCGGCAGTCATGATATGCACCTACGCTCTGATAGTCTTCAACGATCTCGGCTTCGGCTCTTCGCTGAGAGAATCGTTTTTCCAGGTTGTCAGCATGTCCACCACCACAGGCTATGCCAGAAATCCATCTATCATATGGCCTACCATATGTCAGATAGTCTTCCTGGCTCTTCTGTTCATAGGCGGCTGCGCTGCATCAACATCAGGCTCTCTCAAAGTTATCCGGGTGATAATCATGATGAAGCTCATATGGCGAGGATGCATAAAGAGGATACATCCGAGATCCGTAGTTGCCGTAAAGCTGGGCGGCAAAGCGCTTTCAGTGGATCTGGTCACAAGCATAACGACTTTCATATTCGCATACATAGGTATATTCATATTGTCGGCATTCATACTGTCGTTTCAGGGGCTCGACCTTGAAAGCACGATAACCATAACCATATCCGCCCTTTCAAATACCGGCGTTTCATTTGAAGGTCCGACGGTTCTGGGAGACTTTTCCGTTTTCCATCCTCTCCTCAAGCTCTACATAAGCGGTATGATGATAATGGGACGACTGGAGCTGTTTACCATCATCGTCCTCTTCACGAAAACTTTTTGGGGAAAAAACAGATAAAGTAAGAAATTATCAAAAATCCCCCTGCGTAATGTATTGCTTATAACGCTGCGTAATGAAGTAAAATAGGGGCGAAAGGAGGTAAAACTATGTCAAAATACACGACTGGAGAAATTGCAAAGCTCTGTGGCGTATCCATTAGGACAGTGCAGTATTATGACACCCGTGGTATTCTTACGCCCAGTGAACTCACGGAGGGAGGCAGGCGGCTTTATTCAGAGGATGACTTAAAGAGACTAAAGATCATCTGCTTTCTTCGTGACGCTGATATTTCAATCAACAGCATAGGAGAATTGCTG
>CAYYMY010000031.1:0-14197 GCA_964473095.1 uncultured Oscillospiraceae bacterium
TTCTCGGGGAATAGATTCCAATCCCGGCAGCAAAGCTCCCGGTATCCGATCCATCGCGACCGGCATTGCCACCACTCGGAAACTATTTGAATTTCCCCTGAACACCTTCCTTGATAACGAGCGCTTTGAGTCTGTCGATATGGACGTCGGCGGCCTGTCTTGCGGCTTCAGCGTCCTTGTTAGCGATAGCGTCCATTATCATGGCGTGCTCTTCAGGCATTTTTTCGGCGCGCTTGAAATTATCGTAGTAGATGTACCTGAACCTCAGAACCAGTTCCTGGAGCTGTTCTATCATCTGGAGAAGTATTTTGTTGTTGCATGATTCTACGATTATACGATGAAATTTCGTGTCGTATTTTATCATGCTTTCAATATCGCCGCTTGCAACAGCCTCGTTGTAATTAGCGGAAGACTCTTTGAGCTCTTCCATTTTTTCCGGCTGCATTCTCGATGCAGCGAAAAATGCGGCAAGTCCTTCCATATTCTGGCGCACTTCGAGTATTTCCACCATATCGCTCGTGGATATCTGTGAAGCGTAAGCGCCTCTTCTGGGCTCAATAGTGACAAGGCCTTCCTTTTCAAGCTTACGGATGGCCTCTCTTATCGGAGTGCGGCTTACGCCCATTTCCTGTGCGAGCTCCACCTCCATCATCCTTGTACCGGGGACTATAGCGCCCGTAAGTATCTGCATTTTAAGCTCTTCATAGACTATTTCGCGCAGAGGTCTATGATTCTGAATGTCAAAATTAAGCATTTCTCACCTTACCTTTAACATAATTGCATTGTATTTTGATTATAAGAAAATTATCTGGTAGTCTCAACGGCAAAGCTTTCCTCGTTTACCTTGAGCATTTCGCAACAGATATGCTGCGCTTCCGCCTGACTTTCGCAAAGACAAAATACAGTAGGTCCGCTTCCGCTCATCAGCACAGCTCCTGAATTGCATAAATCGCACATCTTGTTCTTTGTATACACAATGACAGGATAACGCTTCAGCGTAAAATTTTCAAGTACATTGACCATATTTTCCCCTACTACTTTATTATTATTTTGCTTTAAGGCTTCGATGATTTTCCTGTTGTCGGGGTGGAAAAATACGGACATGGAATCTATTCCGGTATAGACTTCCGCTGTCGAAACGCTTATTGACGGTTTCGACAGAACGATATAGGACTTAAGACCGGGACGTATAGGCTCCAGCTCTGTTCCCCTGCCGGAAGCGAGAGCGCAGTGGCATACGAGAGGATCGCCGGCAAACATCGGTTTCAGCAGATGGTTTGCGGCGGCCTGTCCCATGATGCAGAAGGGTACGTCTGAACCGAGCCTTGCACCTGCGCGGCAGAGCTCTGAAATTGAAAGCTCGAGCTCCCATAGAACATTGAGCGCGTGAATGACCGCGGCGCAGTCGCTGCTGCCGCCGGCGAGACCGGCTGCGGCAGGTATGGATTTTTTGATATCTACGGATATCTGTCCCCGTTTATTTTTGCCGTACATATCAGCCATTAGCAGAGCGGCTTTGAAAGCGAGATTTCCGGGACCGGAGGGAATGTCGCTTCTGTCGGTATCGAGATTTATGTAGACTCCCTCAGCGTCCGTCATAGGCTGCCAGCCGACTGTTACTTTATCGCAGAGAGATATCTGCTGCATTATCATTTCTACCTCATGAAACCCGTCGGAACGTATTCCCAGCACGTCCAAAGTGAGGTTTATCTTTGCGAATGCATTCAGAGTTATTTCTCCTGATATATTAGAAGCTGCAGGTGTATTTTTGTTTTTCGTCACTTTCATACCTCCTGTGGATAAATTATATCAGAGTACAATGAAAAAGGTGAGCCTCAAAGCCCACCTTTTATTTATTCTTTATCTTCTTTTTTTGTTTTTATTATTTTTATTTTTTGAGTTTTTCTGTTTGCCTGTCTGGTTTTTAGGATTCGTCGTTCCCTTTTTGGTTGCATGCGACTGGGTTTTTACGACCTGCACCTTGTATGTTCCTCCGGCTGCGGAAATCGGTTTAGGAGCGGCAACCCGCTTGTTGTGTTTCGTGCGTTCCTCAGCGAGTATCTCTTCCATGAGCTCTGCTTCCTGTTCTTTTTTCTTTGCTTCCGCTTCCGCCTGCTTTGCCTTTCGCTTGTTGTCGCGGGCAACGATTTCTTCTACGGATTTACCTGTTCTCTTGGCTTCCTTGTAAGGGTTTACCGTCTCTTTCTTGCCCTTTGCTTCATTTTCCTTTTCCATGGCTTTCTTCGCGCTTCTCGTGCTGAAGAATACCATGCCGACTATCATGACTACCATCATGATCATGTAGATTCTCGTCGAGCCGGCCTGATCCAGAGTAGTGAAGCTGATTTCTATGTCGTCGCCGAGGGTCGTGCCGTCGGTTGCCTGAAGTCCAGCGCCTATAGTCAATACATAATAGGTGTCGCTTTCTATCTGTATATCGCTGTCGATTACATCGGAAACCACCATCATAAGACCTGTTTCTTTATGGCTGTAGTATACTCTGATAGGAATCTCTTCGCCTTTTTTGTCTGTCAGCGTGAACTGTTGTGCGTTTGATTTGCGGACAGCCTTTGATTCAGGCAGCATTTCCTTGTCGAAATATATCTTTACGCTGAGGTTTTCGACAGATACATTTTTTGCGCCGTCTTCAGGAGTTGAAGAAACTATACTGAAATTTGTCTGATCTGACGACGCGGAGCTTTCCGCTGCAAAGCATAAAGGCGCGAAAACCGATATAATCATTATAATAAGGCAAGCTAAGGCACCTGTTCTTTTCATTGCTGTTTATCCTCCGACTTCTTTTTTCTTAACTGTTTAAAAAAATCCTTTATTATACAGCTGCATTCTTCCTGCATAATTCCAGTTTCTATTTCCACGTAATGATTTAGCTTCTTTTCCTGAGGTATGTTGAAGACAGAGCCGCACGCTCCCGCTTTGGGATCCATCGTTCCGATGAAAAGCTTTTCTATGCGCGCCCAGACTATGGCTCCGGCGCACATGCTGCAAGGCTCTGCCGTAACGAACATGGTGCAGCCCGAAAGTCTCCAGCCGCCCAGATATGCCGACGCCTGTCTGATGGCAATGATTTCGGCATGAGCTGTCGGGTCTTTTGAAGTTTCGGTCAGGTTATGGCCCCTTCCGATAATTTCTCCGTCCTTTACTATTACCGCTCCCACAGGCACCTCACCTGCATTCGCGGCTTTTTTTGCTTCCTCAAGAGCTTCCTGCATATACTTTCTCATATACCCTACAATGGTAGCACATTTTTATTTTTCTATCAAGAGGAATTCCTCAATATGGCCATTATTAGCTGCTTTCACCTCTTTCGTATGCCGAAAGAGGCATACTGCCTGTTTTATTCTTTCAGCAAATGGGTTTTTTTAATTTTTGAAAAATCCATTGCGAGCCTCCTTGTTAATTGCCGTGTTTTTTAGTAATATATGAATGAAAGCTTACAGCTATTCATGAGGTTTTGCAGCACAGTATATAAAGCAACAGGGGGAGCATATGTTTCTGGATGTAATAACTGCGGCAATATTGATAATATGCGCGGCAAGGGGATTATCAAAGGGCTTTGTATATGCATTTTTCAATACGCTCGGATGGATCGGGGCGTTTATCGTATCGATTTTTTTAACTCGACCGCTGGCGTCTTTCCTTTCTGGGGGACAGCTCGAAACGTTTATCGACGATATATTATCCGTAAGATTCGATGAATCGCAGGGGGCGCTGGATACGGTGATAGAGGGCCTGCCAGATATAATAAAAGGAGGGATGAGCTCGAGTGCGGAGTCGGCTTCGGAAATTGCCACCGGACTCTTTGCCTCGCTGATAATATCGCTTCTGAGTTTCATTACAGTCTTTCTGGTGGCGGGAGTTCTTCTCAAATTCATAGTAAAACTTGCGGTCAGAAGATATGGCGAGGGAGTGCTTGATACCGCGGACAGAGCGCTGGGACTTGCCACGGGACTTATAGAAGGTCTGGTGATAGTATTTTTCTTTCTGGCTCTGCTCGTGATAATCGTGAACATATCGTGGACAGGCCTGTCGGAAATACTCGTGAACATGATACAGCATTCCATATTCACAGAGGTGCTGTATGACAGCAATCTGATGCTCCTCGTGACGGGAGGACTTTTTTCATGATAAGTTGTGCTTGCATTCAGCGTAGTTTTGCTGTATACTTACTGCAAGTACAGAACAACGGAAGATAGAGGTGCGGAGCAGAAGAAGAGCAAAGTAGTCGGCAGACAGTGACTTGCTCGGAGGCAACCTTCGCCGAACTGAGTCATCAGGCATGATGACTTGGTGGGCATACGGTGAATAGCCGTATGACTGTCTGCTAAACCATCGTTTAGCAGTTGAGCTATCCTTATATGGCGAATATTCGAGAGATATAAAGTCAGTAGGGAAAGCCCTGCTGACTTTTTTATCGCCGGCAGGCAGCAGACAGGATACGATGGACTGCGGGATTTCGGTATGACAAAATAAACGCGACAGAATATAAGAAAAGGAATGACACAGGTATGGAAAGCATGAAAATAGGAGGAGTCAGCTGCACGGAGCTGGCGGAAAGATTCGGCACTCCTCTATACGTATACGATGAAGCGAAAATAATATCACAGGCGGAAGATGCGCTCGAAGGCTTTGCTTCGGACATGTTTGAAACAGAAGTCGTGTATGCATCCAAGGCTTTTTCTTCAATAGCGCTTTTCAGACTTCTATCGTCTCAGGGGATAGGTCTTGACGTAGTAAGCGGAGGAGAGCTTTACGGAGCCGTAAAAGCAGGCGCTGACATGAAGAAAGTGTATTTTCACGGAAACAACAAGAGCGATGAAGAGATAGAAGAAGCTCTGGAGCATGGTGTCGGGTGCTTTGTTATCGACAACGTTATGGAGTGCAGACGGCTCATATCCATTGCCGAAAAAAAGAAAAAAAGCACAGGAGCGGTCATCAGGATAAATCCGGGGATATCTGCACACACACACGAGTATATAATGACGGCGGGACCGGATTCAAAATTCGGCATACATATAGACGACAGAGAGCATATAGATGAAACAGTAAAGCTTTTGAGAGAGAGCAGATATGTGACCCACAGAGGATATCACAGTCACATAGGCTCGCAGATAGTCGATGTGGGCTCCTTTGAGAAAGCCATCGACACCATGACAGATTTTCTCGGAGATATGCAGAAGACCATGTCCGGGGGCTCTGGCGGGCAGGAAGGAACGGAGCTTAGCATCGGCGGAGGTTTCGGCATAAAGTATATTGATGAAGATGATCCGGTTTCTCTGGGACAAATGTGCCGCGCTATGGTAAAATATACAGAAAGGTGTATCAGAGAAAAGAACGTTAAGATATCTAGGCTTGTGACGGAGCCCGGCAGAGCCATGGTGGGCGAGGCGGGATATACGCTGTACACCGTGGGAGATATGAAAAAGAGCGGAGACAGAAATTATCTGTTCGTGGACGGAGGCATGAGCGACAACATAAGGCCGGCGCTTTACGGAGCCGAATACAAGGCAGTCCCGGCGGGCAGGGAAAGAGGCGCCGAAGGGAACGGCAGTCTACAGACGTACTGCATAGCCGGTAAAAACTGTGAATCGGGAGATGTACTCATAGAAAAGGCGGAGCTTCCGGAGATGAGATCGGGAGATCTGATAGCGATATGCTCTACGGGAGCGTACGGGTATTCTATGGCAAGCAATTACAACAGGCTGGGAAGACCTGCGGTGGTGTTTGCAAAGGACGGAGAAGCGAGACTTGTGATAAGAAGAGAAACTTTTGTAGACCAGTATACCCTCGATATGGGGTAGTTGATACAGTTGAAAGATGAAGACGGGAGGCGATGATAATTAGCAGTGTAGTACAGAAATACAACGGCAGGAGTCTTTACTCCATGACCAAGCTGAGAGAGATCGCGAAGCACATCGCAGAGCTCAGAAGCCGGCATGAAAGCATGGTGATCGTCGTAGGCAATATCGGTCATACGACGGGGGATCTGATAGCCATGGGAAAGGAAGCCGGCAGAAACATCCCTAAAAGAGAGCTTGAAGCTCTGCTTGCGGCGGGAGAGCAGCAGGCGGCGGCGCTGCTTGCGACGGCAATATGTGATTTCGGCGTCGAGGCTCAGTCAATGGTGGGCACCCAGAACGCTTCCTCGGGAGGCTACGGCTGCAGCGCCAACGCGAGAGTAAAGCAGATAAACACCGAAAAGGTGGAAGAGATAGTGAAGAGCGGAAAGATAGCGGTAGTCGCGGGATTTCAGGGTATAGACGAGAGCAAGGACATCATCGACATCGCGAGGAGCGGCTCTGATATAACGGCAGTCGGAATCGCCGCCTATTTCGGATGGGACTGTGAGATATACACCACATCGGACTGCATGTATACGGCAGCCCCACAGATATACGGCGAGGCGAAGCCTATCAGAGCTATAACATATGAAGAAATGATGGAGCTGACGAATCTGGGAGCCGATAAGGTCGAGACGAGAGCTGTCGAGCTGGCGAAAAAATACAACGTCAGGTTATTTTTAGGTAAGTCATTGGAAGAAGATAAAAGTAAAGGAACATATATCGTGAATAAGGAAATGATTGTAAATGAAAACCTCCGTGTGGAGGATATGCCTGTCACCGGTATGGGCATCCAGGATGAAGTATCGATATTTACGCTGAGAAAAGTCCCTTCCGACGGAAAGGCGGTGGCGGAATGCTTCAGGATACTGGGAGAGCTGGAAATCAACGTGGATATGATTTCGCAGCAGATGGCTGAAGACGGAACATGCACCGTATCCTTCAGCTGCGACGACAAGCAGGGCGATGTGCTGATGACGGAGCTGGGAAATCATAAAGCCTTTGACTCGATAGTCGTAGACAGGGAAAAAGGTCTTGCGGTAATATCGCTGGTAGGTGTCGGAATGGCAACGCATTCGGGAGTATCGGGAGAAGCTTTCAGGATACTTGCGGAAAACGGCGTCAAGTATTACCATATAACTACATCGGAAATATCCATATCGGTCACAGTGGAGATGGACGACAAGCTCAAGGCAGCCATAGCCCTATGCAGAGAATTCCATCTTTAATTGGAGAAATTCCGGCATGGAAATCATGAAAAAAGAGCGGAAAGCAGGGATGCCAATGATACATTTTTCCAAATATCACGGCTGCGGCAACAGCTTCGTGATAGTTAAGGAAGAGGATTTGAAAGAATATACGGGAAGCAGAGACTTGGAAGCCTTTTACGGAGATTTCGCCGTAAAAGCGTGCGCTGAGCATACGGGCGCGGGAGCTGACGGCCTAATAATTGTCAGGGAAAAACCGGAGCTTGAAATGGTATTTTTCAATCGCGACGGAAGCAGAGCCCCTATGTGCGGCAACGGCATAAGATGTTTTGCCAATTTCTGTTACGACACGAATATCCGCAAGGAAAGCAGCTATACCGTAAAGACGCTGGCGGGAGATATGACGGTGGACATAACGTCTTTCAGCCCTTTCGTGGTAAGGATAGACATGGGAAGTCCGGTATTTTCTCCCGAAGCCATAGGAGTTGACAGTGCAGAGGAGGATTTTCTCGGACGTGAAATAGAAATCGATGACGGCGGCAGGAAAGTAAGTGTAAAGGTGGACGCTCTGTTCATGGGCACCGTCCACACGGTGGTGCTTGCGGATGATATAGAGGAGAGCTTCGGCAGAAAGCTCGACGAAGAGCTCATGAAAGAAGCGGGAAGGCTGATATGCAACCATCCTGTGTTTGCGGAAAGGACAAATGTCAGCTTCGTATCGGTGGAAAATGAAAACACGATGAAAATGAGGACATACGAACGAGGAGTGGGCATGACTCTTGCGTGTGGAACGGGAGCATGCGCCTGCGTGGTGGCGGCAGAGAGAAAGGGTCTGTGCGGAAAAGAGGTCGAGGTGATGCTGCCGCTGGGAAGCCTTAAAATAGAAATAAGAGACGACGGTCACGTTTTTATGCAGGGATCGTCAGTAAAGATATTAGATGGAAAGTTCGCTGAGATTTAAGGAGGGAGAAAGATAATGATAAGAGGTTCAATAGTAGCGCTCATCACACCATTTAACGAGGACGGGAGCGTGAATTACAAGAGATTGAGAGAACTAATAGACTGGCATGTGGAGCAGCAGACCGATGCTATACTGGTACTGGGAACTACGGCGGAAACGCCTACTCTCACACTCTCTGAAGAGGATGAGATAGCGAGGATATCCATAGAGCAGGCAAAGGGAAGAGTGCCTGTGATCGTGGGAAGCGGCTCCAACAACACGATGGTTGCAATAGAGCAGAGCCTTAAATATGAGAAAATGGGAGCTGACGCGCTGCTGGTAATAACACCTTACTACAATAAAACGAGCAAGGCAGGCATGGTGAACCACTTCACCCAGGTGGCGGATGCAGTTCACACTCCGGTATACGTTTACAACGTGCCGGGGAGGACGGGAGTGAGTATTTCCTATGAAGCCCTGGAGGAGATAAGCAGGCATAAGAATATAGTGGGGATAAAAGAAGCCAGCGGAGATATGTCCCTCGTATGCAGGTTTGCAAAGCTGATAAACGATAATTTCAATATATACTCAGGCAACGATGATATCAACGTGCCGCTGCTTTCCATGGGAGCAGCAGGTGTAATATCGGTGCTCGCAAACATACTTCCTAAGGAAACCCACGATATGGCGATGGCATATCTGAATGGAGACGTGAAAAAAGCCAGAGATATGCAGATAAAATATCTCGACTTTATAAATGCACTGTTTATTGAAACGAATCCTATACCTATAAAGGAAGCGATGAACCTTGTCGGACTCAACGTAGGAGGATACAGACTGCCTCTCTGTCCGATGGCGGACGATACGAAGGCAGTGCTGAAAGGCGAGATGGAAAAGCTGGGACTTTTATAGGGAGACGAAGACATTATGAAGACAGTTATTTTAGGCGGAGGCGCTATGGGAAAAGTTCTCGCGGAAATGGCGGTACAGAATGAAGAGTTTGAAATCGCGGGAATTATAGATCCACTCAGAGGAGAAAAACTTGACGGTGCGGGAGATGCCGATGTAGTGATAGACTTCAGCAATCCCGAAAACCTTGAGATGATAAAGGAATACTGCAAAGATAAAAATTGCGCTGCCGTCATAGCTACCACAGGGTATACAGATGAGCAGCAGGCGGAGATAGAGCTTCTCGGTACGGAAGTCCCTGTAGTCTTCTCCGCGAATTACTCCATGGGAGTGAATATAATGAAGAGGATAATATCGGAGATAACTCCGATACTTTCGGGCAGCTTTGATATAGAAATAATCGAAAAGCACCACAATAAAAAACTGGACGCGCCGAGCGGCACGGCAAAAATGCTCATTGAGGCGGCGGATCCGGCTGACGAGTTCGACCATGTATTCGGCAGGGAAGGCAACAGAAGACGCGGTCACGAGATAGGAGTCCATGCCGTCAGAGCAGGCACGATTGCAGGAGAGCACACGGTGATATATGCGGGAGAGGATGAGGTGCTGGAGATAAAGCATACTGCCGGCTCGAAGAAGATATTCGCCGCGGGCGCTCTCAAGGCGGCGCTGTTCACGCAGAAAGTGAGCAAAGGTTTTTACACTATGGAGGAAGTTCTTTTCGGCTGAGGCCGTATCACATTCAGGAGAGTAGAATATAATGGAAGCAAGAGAAATAATAGAATATATAGGAAACGCAGAAAAAAAGACGCCTGTAAAGGTTTATGTAAAGGAAAAAGAAAGCGTAGATTTTAAGAACTGTAAGGTTTTCGGCGCCGGAGACAAAATCGTCTTCGGAGACTGGAAAGATGTAGAAAAGGTACTTAAAGAGAACGCTGATAAGATTGAAGACTGTGTTGTGGAAAACGACTGCAGGAACTCGGCAATCCCGCTTCTGGATATGAAGAATGTCAAAGCGAGGATAGAGCCGGGCGCGCTGATACGCGACAAAGTCGAGATAGGAGACAATGCCGTAATAATGATGGGCGCCGTAATAAACATAGGCGCTGTCATAGGAGAAGGCACGATGGTAGATATGGGAGCTGTCCTTGGAGGCAGGGCTACTGTGGGGAAACGCTGCCACGTAGGGGCAGGTGCAGTGCTGGCAGGGGTCATAGAGCCGCCGAGCGCTCAGCCTGTTGTCGTGGAGGATGATGTGGTAATCGGAGCAAATGCCGTAGTGCTTGAAGGGTGCAGGATAGGAAAAGGCTCCGTGGTAGCTGCGGGAGCCGTGGTAGTCGATGACGTACCGGAAGGCGTTGTGGTTGCCGGCATACCTGCCAGAGTTATAAAGGACGTGGCAGATACTGCTTCAGAAAAGATAGAAGTTGTGGATGCGCTGAGAAGACTGTAGGAAGCGTCTGAGATCGTAGATGCTGCACAGACTGCATCAGCATCGTATAAATATCGTATTATAGTAAGCTCCGTATGCGCAGGCAGGCATACGGAGCTTTTGTTTCAGTTTGCCCGATAAAAAAGCCTGCGTCAATTTTTCTCCGAAGATTTGGTGATATGTTTTTGTATAAGTTTATTGGCTTTTGTCTGGCTTATCTGGAGGTATTCCGCCAGCTTGCGACTGCTGTCAGCATGCTTGTATGCCTCGCGTATTATGTTGGCTTCGTAGTCATCCATGGCCCGCTGATACGAAAACGGGCAGTTAAAATCTGAAGTTTTCATGTTATCTATACTGAAAAAGGTTTCCGGAAGAGAGTTGAAATCGAAAATATCTCCTTCCGCACTGAGAACACCGCGTTCTATGACGTTGGAAAGTTCTCTAACATTGCCGTGCCAAGGATATCTGAAAAATATAGAGAAAACATTCTCGGAGATATTAACATTCTTATTGTATTTTTTATTAAACAGATTGAGAAAATAAGCGCACAGTGGCTTTATATCATCTTTTCGTATTCTGATAGGAGGTATTATAATGTCAAACACGTTCAGGCGATGATACAGATCCTCACGAAATTTTCCCGCGGCAACCATGTTTTTCAGTTCACAGTTGGTTGCACATATTATCCTGAGATTGAGTTTTTTTACCTGTCCTGAGCCCACAGGGGTAACGGTTCCTTCCTGAAGGGTGTGAAGAAATTTGGATTGAAGCTCGTAAGTCAGTTCTCCTATTTCATCGAGAAAGACAGTACCGCCGTTTGCCATTTCAAATAAACCCTTTCTGCCTTCTTTGTATGCACCTGTAAAGGCTCCCTTTTCATAACCGAAAAGCTCGGATTCTATGATATTTGGATTGAGACTGGATACATTTATGGAAATAAAAGGTTTCTCGTGTCTCGGGCTGTGTTCATGTATGTATTTTGCAAGTAGGCTTTTGCCAGTACCGGTTTCTCCGAGAATGAGAACAGTGGCATCTGTAACTGCGATTCTGTCTGCAGATTCCATGGTTTTTTTCATTATTGAGCTTTTATATATCATGGATACTCCGTTTTCGGATGTTTCGACGCTGTTGTTTTCGTAGTCGGGAATATTTGGCGACATCATCCTGAATAGTTCGGATTCGTCCTGCCTTGCTGTCTGCAGTACATATTTCACATGTCCAGCTCTGTCGAAAACAGGGATGGAAATGGTTGTGATATCAAGGCCGAGAAATGTTTTCTGCCTTTGTATTATGGCTCTTTTTTCTTTGAATGTTGCCTTTACACATGATGGATGCCACCAGTTTTCGTTGGAGGTGCATTCGTCAATGGTTTTGCCGAGTATGTCGCCGGATGTCACGCCTATATGTCTGTAGGCTGCGTTATTGCAGTAGATTGCCCTGTAATTTTCATCCCATATGAATATTTCATCGTAGCTGTTATCGAGTATGCTTATGAGGTCGTTTAAAGTGAGTTCATCATTGAGCAGCATTATATTCTATCTCCTTTACATTGATTAAAAAGGTATAGCTTATTATAGCATGGATTTTTATACAGCACCCATTTTTGTGTAAAAATCAGAACACACCGCGTATTTTTTGCGGTGTGTTCTTGAATTTAACATTGAGTTGTTTTATTTTTTTAGTTTGCTTTCCTCTATTATGTCGAGGTTTGTTTTACCCGAATAATCCTTGCGTATTGTTTTGATAAAACCAACGTACACGATGAACAGCAGAACTACGAGAGGAAGGCCTGTAGCAAGTACTATGGATTTTATAGTATCTATATTCGTACCGGCGTATGTAACTGCTATAGGGAGCAGTATGAGTATAAGGCACCATGCGAATTTAAGCCCTTTGTTAGGTTCTTCATCAGGTCTGAGTTTTTTCGATACCGTCGAGGAAAGGGTGAATGCGCAGGCATCGAGAGTGGTTGCCAGAAACAGTATTATGACGAAGAGATACAGTATAAGGGCTATTTTGCTGAACGGCAGCGTATTTATAACGGAGACCGCGATGCTTTCGGCCTCACCGTTTGCTAGCATACCCGGAACGTCGAGGATTCCTTCTATACGCAGACTCTGTTCGTACCCTCCGACTATACCGAAAAAGAGTATGAGCCCCATTGAGCCGCTGCAAAGCATATTTATTATTATTTCCTTTATCTTTCTTCCCTTGGAGATCTTTGCTACATAAAGACCGGTAAAAGGACCGAAAGTGAACCAGTATATCCAGTAGAATACAGTCCAGTCTTGAGGGAAGCCTGTACCGTTTACAGGATCTGTCCATGTGCTCATCCTTACGAATTCATCGAACATCAGCCCAAGAGAATTGAGCATGGAGTCGACGATGAATCCTGTATGTCCTGCAATGAGGATGAATGCAAGGAGTATCATGCACAGATATACGTTTGAGTCGCTGATTTTACTCATGCCCTTTTCTATGCCTACAGCTGAAGTGAATGAATATATCACCGCAACGAACACGAGTATTATGACCGAAAGAGCAAAACTGTTGGGAATGCCCAGAAGGTCGGCGAGTGCCGATGCGATAGTGGAAGCGCTGGTTCCTGCTGTGATACTTATAGAGCCTACGGCTGCGAATATGAAGATAAAATCAACGACTTTGCCGAAAATACCATGAGTGTGTTTTTCGCCTACGGTATACTTGCATATGGCGCTTAGTTTTAATTCCTCGTCCTTTTTAATATGATAATGATATGCAAATGGTAGAGCGAATACGCACAGCATTGCCCATGCGGCAGGGCCCCAATGCATGAAATCATATGCCATGGAGAGCTCGTATTTCATGGCTTCATCTATTTCAGCACCGTTGAGCTGAGGCGCTGCATTAAAGAAATGCCCCCATTCAAGAAATGCCCAGTACACTGTTCCTGCTCCGTTTCCGCAGAAAAACATCATGGCTACCCATGTTATGGTTTTATATTTCGGTTTCTCATTGCCGAGGCGTATATTGCCGTATTTGGTAAAACATATGCCTATGAGGAATATGAGAATGACTATAGTTATAATCATTATAGGTGAACCGAAAGTATGAGTGAGGAGTTTGAGTATGGAATTTGCCAGTGCATTGCCTTCTTCGGGAAAAAGTGTCAGCCCTGTAACGAACGCAACTATCAGCAGGACGCTTATCGCCATGAGTATTATCTCATATCGTTCGGAAAGCTTAGGTTTTTTTTTGTTCAGATTTTCCATATAATCACCTCGTCATTAGATTATTTCATCCTGTAAAAAGCTCTCTATATCTTCCGATGTAAATCCGAAGTCTTTAAGAACTCTTTCGGTGTCCTGCCCCATAAGAGGAGCTCCGTGTCTGAGCTCTGCCGGGGAAGGCTCCATTTTCATAGGATTGCCTATTGCAGGGTATGGACCTACGCCCGGGTCATCTATTTCCTGCAGCATGTCACGTGCCTTGATCTGCGGATGATGCATAAGTTCAGGTATAGTGGACACAGGAGCATTTGGGATCTTTGCTGCTGAAAAGATTTCAGACAGTTCTTTTTTCGTTTTTGTCATAAAAAAATCTGTAATTATAGGAGTTATTATATCGTAATTTTTACATCTTGCATCGTTATTCAAGAATCGAGGGTCTTCGATAAGCTCGGGTTTTTCTATGCACTGACAGAACCTGTCCCATCCTGAATCGCTTGCAAGACCAGCTGAAAAATATCCATCCTTGCATGGATATACATCGTATGGCACCAATGTTACATCGCTGTTGCCGCATCTTGTTATTTCTTCGTTCAGTACTTCCTTGAAGAGTATAGGACTTTCGAGGATGCCGAACAGAGTAT
>CAYYMY010000032.1:0-14147 GCA_964473095.1 uncultured Oscillospiraceae bacterium
AAAGGAAGAAGTATGAAAATTTCAAAAGAAAAATTAATGTCTGGAATTGTTATTTCGTTGATTCTGTCTATGGCGGTGCTGTTCACTGGCTGCGGCACACCTGAGACACTGGAAGAGTACGTAAACAGTGATGCAGATGCCCAAGAAACTCTCGATTCGCTTTCTAGTAGTAGCGGATTGACCGTAGATGTAACCGACAACACAGTGACTTACACCTACACTTATTCCCAGACTTTTGACGCTGATACAATTGAACAGATGACGTCTCAGCTAGAAAGTGCTATGGAGTCTATGGATTCCACATTTGAATCCCTCGCAGATACTCTTGAGGAAGGTTCTGGCATCGACGATATCACTGTGAGAATAATATACGAAGATGCTGACGGAACAGAATTGTATAGCAAGGATTATTAAAATCGAATAACTGCTGTCAAATAGAGCCCCGGCAGATCGTTCCTGCCGGGGTTTTTGTGAGACTATATATCTCTCTTTTTGACACTTCCCATGCCTTATATATCAATCTTATTGCTTGTAATAAGTTTTAAAGATAATATATCATGTACATGATATCCTCTATTTCCACGGATTTGGTTCTCCGCTGTTTTTGCCGAAAGAATACGGCTTGTTTTCCCCGTCAGCAGTTATCGATACATTTTCCGGAGCAAATACAAAAATATTGTTCGCTACTTTCTGTACATTGCCGTTAAGCGCATAAGTGGCGCCTCCGAGAAAATCGAATATTTTTCTTCCTGTATCGCTTTCAAGCTTTTCAAGGTTTACTATTATCGGCTTTCTGCTCTTGAGACTGTCTACCAGTTTCGGACATTCTTCAAATCCTTTCGGTTCAATTACCACCAGTTTGAAAGCACTTGTTATCGCTTTAACGGTTTTGTTCTGCATAGGCACCACATTTGAATCATATCGAGGCGATGTTGTCTGTGATTTCGACTCCATAGGCTTCCTATCATAATAACTGCTGCCGCCTTTATAATTCTCCTCTTCCTCGACTTCTATATCTTCTTCTTCGTATTCTTCGAATCCCATCATATCCTTGAATTTTGAAAAAACTCCCATGATTACCTCCTACTTCTTACTGTAATCTCTCGCACCGAATATAGCACTTCCTACTCTTACAAGATTTGAGCCTGCTTCGATAGCAACAACGAAATCGTGGGACATGCCCATCGACAAATATTTAAAATCCAGCCGTTCATGTTCGATTTCAGAGAACTGATCGTACTGTTTTTTTACCTCCTCGAAATATACTTTTATATCTTCAGGATCATCCGCATAAGGCGCTATGCACATGAGGCCTCTGATTTTTACGCTCTCACATTCCTCAAGTATTTTATGTATAAGCTCTTCGGTCTCATCTGTGGAAATACCGAATTTGCTTTCTTCCTGCGCCGAATTCACCTGGAGCAGTATATCCATAACTATATCGTGAGCTTTTGCCCTCTTGTCTATCTCCGCAGCCAGTCTGTATGAGTCCACGGAATGTATCATATCGACTTTATCTATGATGTACTTTACTTTATTTGTCTGCAAATGTCCGATCATATGCCATCTCACAGGCTTAACCGCATCATACTTGTCCATTATCTCCTGAACTTTATTTTCACCTATATCGGTCACACCCGCATCTATCGCTATGTTTATTTTCTCAGGGCTTCTCGTCTTGCTTACCGCCACAAGCAGAACATCGTCCGCGCTTCTCCCGCAGCTTACCGCTGTTTTCTTTATAGTCTCATTGATTTCTGCAAGATTTTTTCTTATATCCTCCATTCATGTACCTTCTTCCTGTTCTGAGCTGCTCTCTTTTTCCAGATCTCTCTCAAGCACGCTTTCAGGGTGTTTGAGAACTTCATCGTAAACATCCACTGTAGTCACCTGATTGCCGTCGGCATCTGTAAACGACGCATCCTCGATTACCGACTGTTCTCCGTCCGTGGAAATAACTTTTATCCTCTTGAATATGTACCTGCCGTTCTTATTTTTGACATACACCCCTTCGTTGCCGTCCTTTTCAACTATGGCTTCGTTATCTACTATAAGTCCGTAATTATCACTGGCAACCACCGTCATGTCCTCTGCCCTGCTCTCTGCAAAGCCATCATAATATACATCAAGGTGAAATATCACGCGGTACTCATCCTTTGACTCCTTTATAACCCTGTATACATCAGCCTGCACATCTCCGTTCGGAAGTTCAAGTATGACATTATTTCCCTCCGGATAATTTTCCACGCTTTTGCCGTCCATCCAGCACAGTATGTACCACGCGTCATCTCCTGAAACCTTGAATATCGGCTCGCCAGAGATAACTGACTTCCTTTCAAGATTTGCTGATTTGTAAGAAAGATTCTCTACAGTCTCTCTCTTTATCTTCTCCATATTTTCAGGAGTAAAATAATCCTCATACCCGTCTATCGTCAAACTGAACACCCCGCTTATTGGCGTAGTATATTCCGTATATATTCCTTCGTATCCTTCAAGCTTGTCCATATACTCTGAAAATCTCGTCTGCCCATCGCTGCTTTCCCCCGACGGCTCTACGGATACGACTTCATGGCCTTTTTTCACAGCAGTGCCGTTGGAGACAAGATACTGTATATCTCCCGTTTCTCCCGCTACTCCTATGCATTCAGTCTTAATAAAATATCCTGTTGTTTCATATGAAAGAGTCAGGGTCCCCGGCTCAAGCACCTGAGTTGTTTCAAAAATATCAGTGACTCTCGGCAAAACTTCGACAACGACATATAGTATCAATAATATTATGATATAAATACATATTGCTCTTTTCGTCTTCTTTGTCAATTTTGTTTTCATTGTTTTATTTTACACTAAAGGTATTTGCCTTGCAATGTTCTAAGGCTCTATTTTCATGATTTCTTCAATAATTTCACGTTCTTTTTCGGAAAGACTGTTTCCACGCCTCACAAATGCTTCAAACATATCAGGCCGTACTTTTTTTGTTTTCTCAAGAGAGTTTCTGAACTTCCACAGTCTTATAAGCTCATGATTTCCGCTGAGCAGCACTTCCGGTACTGCCATACCCTCGTATTCCCTCGGTTTTGTATACTGGTCATGCTCCAAAAGTCCGCTGTAAACAGATTCATCAAAAGCAGAATTCTCATTTCCCAAAACACCCGGCAAAAGTCTGGCAACCGAATCTATAAGGACCATGGCGGGCAGCTCTCCTCCTGTAAGTATATAGTCTCCGATGGATATTTCCTCCACATTCCAGTATTCCAGCACTCTCTGATCAACGCCCTCATAATGTCCGCACAGTATCACCAGCTCTTCGATTTTCGACAGTTCCTTTATCTTACCGGCATCGAGTATATTTCCGCGGGGAGACATGTAAACTGTTTTTTTACCGGCGGCATTTACGGCCTTCATGGCTCCGAATATGGGATCCGCGCTTATGACCATTCCTCCGCCTCCGCCAAAGGGATAATCGTCTGCTTTATTATGCTTATCCCTGCTGAAATCTCTTATATCAGTAGTCCTTATATCTATTATTCCCTTTTCCGCAGCTCTCTTCAGTATGCTGCTGCCTGTTACCGCCTCAAACATTTCGGGGAACAGCGTAAGCACATCTATCCTCATCCAAATCTCCTCGTGTCTTCTCTTAAAATTCTTCAGTTTTCAAGCCCGTCTACAGTTCCATCAGTCCTTCTATCAGACTGACTTCTATCGTTCTTTTATCCGGATCTATATTTTTTACAAATTCATCCACCTTCGGTACAAAAAACTTTTTTCCGTCTTTTTTTTCGACTTCAAATATATCTTGCGCTGTATTCTGTATGACGTCGGTTACCTTCCCAAGGATTTCTCCTCTTTCGATTATCGTCATGCCTATGAGGTCTCTGACATAAAACTGTCCCTCAGAGAGCTCCGGCAGATCCTCTTCTGTTATATACAGGATTTTTCCCTTCATGGCTTCAGAAGCGTTCCGGTCGTTTATTCCTGCGAATTTTACTATCACCACGTTTTTCTTTAGTCTTACATTTTCAACTTCAAGCTTCTCGTTTTCAGCATATAAATGCTGAGTTTCCATATATATATCTGCACTGTCGGAATAATTGTATACCTTCACTTCACCTTTAAGTCCCACAGCATTCACTATCTTGCCTATCTCTATCTTTTCCATCACATCACCACAATACAACACAGGCACATATATCATAATACATGTGCCCGTAAAATTTTTATTGAACTATTTCCACCACTACTTTCATATTGGCTTTTGTAGCCGCTGCCTTTACAACAGTTCTTATAGCTTTAGCTATCCTTCCCTGCTTTCCGATAACTTTTCCCATGTCATCCGAAGCCACTCTAAGATGTATAACTGTAGTGCCGTTTGACTGAGATTCCGAAACTTCGACTTGTTCCGGGTGCTCCACCAGCGACTTTGCAATTGCACTGACTAATTCTACCATTGGCCTCACCACTTTCTATAAAATGCCGCTCTTTTTGAAAAGTCCTTTTACCGTGTCTGTAGGCTGTGCACCGGTGGCAAGCCATTTCTTTGCCTTTTCTTCATCGATTTTAATATCCGCAGGATCTGTAAGCGGGTTATAATAACCTATCTCTTCTATAAACTTTCCGTCTCTCGGCGCTCTTGCATCCGCTACTACTACACGATAGAAAGGCTTTTTATGAGCTCCCATCCTTTTAAGTCTGATTTTAACCATTTTTCTTTATTTCCTCCTAAAAACATAATAGATTTGATTGATATATTGTACAGGTATGCGAAAAACCATTTAAAAACCTCTGAACTTCTTGCCCAGTTTCCCGCCTCCGCGTCCTGTAAAACTCTTCATCATCTTTTTCGTTTCATCATATCTCTTGACGAGCTGATTTATCTTGGATACAGGCTGGCCTGAACCTGCCGAGATTCTCCTCCTCCTGCTGGCATTGAGAATTGAAGGATCTTCCCGCTCCTGTCTCGTCATGGACTGGATGATGGCCTCCATCTGCACGAAATCTTTCTCGCTCTGCTCCACGTTGACGTTTTTCATCGCGTTTGAATTCATACCCGGCATCATTCCAAGGACTTTCGCTATGCCGCCCATCTTTCTTATCTGTCCCATCTGCTCAAGAAAATCCTCAAGAGTGAACTGATTTTTCTTCAGTCTTTTTTCAAGCTCTTTTGCTTTTTCATCATCGTAATCCTCCTGAGCTTTCTCTATAAGAGTAAGCATATCTCCCATTCCGAGGATTCTGCTCGCCATTCTTTCCGGATGAAACGGCTCCAGCGCATCGAATTTTTCACCTGTTCCGATAAATTTTATCGGTCTTCCCGTGACTTTCTTCGTTGAAAGAGCGGCTCCGCCTCTTGAGTCGCCATCCATCTTCGTCATTATTATGCCGTCAATGCCAAGGCGTTCATTAAAGCCTTCAGCAGCGTTCACCGCATCCTGACCTGTGAGAGCGTCTACAACGAGCAATATCTCATGCGGCTTCACCGCTGTCTTCAGTCTTACAAGCTCTTCCATAAGCTCTTCATCTATTTGCAACCGGCCTGCAGTGTCCACTATCAGTACGTTGCATCCTTTTCTCTCGGCTTCTTTTACCGCCTCTTTGGCTATTTTTTCCGGGTCTTTGCTTCCTTCTATGGTAAAAACCGGAGTATCTACCGCATTACCTACTATTTTAAGCTGTTCTATCGCAGCAGGTCTGTAAACATCGCAAGCGCACAGCATAGGTTTTTTCCCGTTCTTTTTAAGATACTCTGCCAGTTTTCCGCATGTGGTAGTCTTACCTGTACCCTGCAGTCCCACCATCATATATACCGTAAATCCCTTTGGAGAATATGTGAGCTTGCTTCCGGTGCCTCCCATAAGTTCTGTCAGCTCTTCATTTACAATCTTTACAACCTGCTGACCGGGAGTAAGGCTTGCCATCACTTCTTCGCCGAGAGCTTTTTCTTTTACGCTGTTTACAAACTCCTTTACCACCTTGAAGTTTACGTCCGCTTCAAGAAGTGCAAGCTTTACTTCGCGCATGGCAGTATCTATATCTGCCTCAGTAAGACTTCCCTTGCCTTTAAGTCCTTTGAAGACACTCTGCAATTTTTCAGATAATCCCTCAAATGCCATGGATTACTCCTCCAGTTTATCTATGATATCTTTAACTTTCTGCAGATTCAATATGATTGTATTCCTGTCTGTCTCGCTGTTTGCAAGTTTTTTCATCATATCATCTATAATTTTGTCTATTTCATTTACAGCGGTGCTGCTCCGCATGAATTTCTCCACAAGTCCGAGCTTTTCCTCATATCCGGCAAGAGCTTTTTCCGCATTTTTCAATGAATCGTACACTCCCTGCCTGCTTATTGAAAATTCCTGAGCTATCTCTGAAAGAGACAGGTTTTCCTCATGATAAAGCCGCATCACTTCACATTGTTTTTCCGTGAGAAGACGACCGTAAAAATCATACAGCAGACTCGTCCGCGTAACATCATCTATATTCATTGCTTCAACCTCGCCATGTCAGTATATATCAGCCGCAGGCAGCTGTCAAGCATTTATGCTTAACAGCCTTCTTTTTTCTTAAGCTTCAGCAGATTTTCTTTCTGTTCCTGTGTTATCCTGCGGCTTTCCCTCGCTTTCTGTATTGCCTTGTTGTTCGTGAAAGCATCAAGTCCGGCTGTTCTGACAAACTCATAAGTTTTATCATAGAACTTCACAAAGCATATTGAAAGAAGCCATGCGTTTGCCATTCTTGCGTAGTACCCCTCGTGCTTTATATTTTTTGAAATTTCAAGGACGCCGTCGATATATTCCTCATCAATATAATATCCCGTGAGCATCACCAGTGCGAATCTCACTTTAAATTCGTTTTCGCTGTCCAGATATTTTTCAAGAAATGCGTAAGTCTCCTTCCTGTATTTTTTAATTTCCTTCAGTCCTCCGCAGAATACATCACATATTCCCCAGTTTCTTATATGCGGGACAAAATCATCTATCATCGCAAAAAGCTTTTTACTGCCCGCGTTTTTACACAGTCCTATAAGCATGCCTCTGAGCATGATCTCCTCATAATATTCGCTGTTCATGCATCTGAGTAATTCATCAATTTTTTCTTTTTCGCTCCAGTATAATTCTTTTGCATAATTTCTGAGTACAGGAACCCTTATTCCTATTATCTTTTCCTCTCCCGGTACAAGCTTCTGATGAAATTCGGCATATTTTTCATCTTTAAGCTCAAACAAAGCCTCTCTTATATTCTTTCCGTCAACTCCTGCCATGCTCCCTGCTCCTTTTTTCCATATATTTTTCAAGCTGCTGCTTCAAAGGGCTCTCCGTTTTGAATGCCAGCAAAAACAAGCACTTCACTCATATTCTATTCTCCCTCTTTTTAACCTAAAATGATTTTTTCTGAATTCGATTATACCTTCATCCCTCAGTTTACCGAGCTCCTTGGACATCGCACTCCTGTCCACGGAAAGAAAATCCGCCAGCTGCTGCCTGTTGAAGGATATATCAAACTCTGAATTCCTTTTTATCAGAGACTGCGACGACAGGTACGAAAGCAGCTTGCCTCTTATAGTACGCTGTGAAAGATGCTCCATCTTCCTTGTAAGCTCACGGTTTCTCGCCGCCATCACGTATACGAAATTCTCCATCAGTTTTGAATGATAAGGACATATACTTGAACATGCGGTAAAAATTTTCCTCATATCCATAAACATAGCATAACCATCCTCCGCAGCCACTGCATTTATAGCCATCGGCTCTCCTTCCAGAAAATTATACACCTCACCCAGAAGATCTCCGCCTGATATTTCGGCAACTATACTGTTGTTTCCCCAGTAATCTTCCCTGTCGATATAAACCGTGCCTTCCAGTATCATGACTGATCTATCCGGAAGATCTCCTATCCTGTAAATATATTCTCCTTTAGCAAATGTCCTCCCTGAAGCCGAAAGACATTGCAGCATAGAGCTTATATCATCGGTCGACATCCCTCGGAAAAGTTTTGATTTTTTCATCAAATTCATATATTTTTTCATCTTAATCTCCATTATTGTGGTAAAAACAACATACAGATCACCTTTATTGTATTAAAATCCTTATATAAAAGCAAGGAGGTATCATATATGCGATGAAAAGACAGAGACTGGATGAAAAGTTTGCATTATACGTGACGGACAAATGCGACTATGCAGTACTCTCCAATGAAAATAAAGGAGCAGAATATGATAAGAAGGATAATAAAAATAGATGAAGAAAAGTGCAATGGCTGCGGTCTCTGCGCGGATGCCTGTCATGAAGGCGCCATAGGAATGATAAACGGAAAAGCAAAGCTTTTGAATGAAAATCACTGCGATGGACTTGGAGACTGCCTGCCTGTATGTCCCACCGGCGCCATCTCTTTTGAGGAAAGAGAAGTTTCGCCATGCGCACACAGCGCTCCTGCACAAATACAGACGGCTAACATTTTATCAAACTGGCCTGTGCAGATAAAACTCGCACCTTTAAACGCGCCTTACTTTAAAGGCGCAGATCTTCTCATCGCCGCAGACTGTACAGCTTTCTCTTATGCAAATTTTCATGAGGATTTTATCAGAAACAGGATAGTCCTGACAGGATGTCCTAAGCTTGACATGGTGGATTATTCGGAAAAACTTGCAGAAATAATAAAATCCAACGATATCTCTTCAATAACCGTTACGAGAATGGTCGTGCCATGCTGCGGCGGTCTTGAGTTCGCAGTCAGAAAGGCTGTTGAAACAAGCGGAAAAGATATTCCTCTCGATGTGGTCACCATCAGCATAGAAGGTGAAATAATATAGCCAAGCATCACAGTTATCTGCCCTGTTCAGCGGATAACTGTAATTTTTTCATCCTCAGTCAGTCCTATTACATTATATCTTAAATTTCTCATCCTCTTTATGAATTCAATATCGTCGCGCTCTATGATCTCTCCCGGACATACGAGGGGTATCCCCGGCGGATACGGTATTACAGAAGCTCCGCACACCATACCGCAGCATTCATCGATGTCGATCAGACACTTCTCTCCGGCGATGCTCCCGGGAACTTTTTTTCTCACCTTTGTCCACACTTCGCCGATGTTTTCTCTGCTATCCATATCTTTCTTCATATACTGCTCATGGTATTCTTCCGCGATATCCGTCAATGCTCTGAGAAGTTTTTCAATGTCGCTCTTTGTGCTGCCTATGCCGGTCATGCACATAAGTAAATTCCCTGATGCCAGCTCAGGAAAAATATTTTTCTCTATCAGCAGTTTTTCCAGAGCAGCTCCCGAAAGTCCGTATGCACTCATATCTATATTGATTTTCGTGCTGTCCATAACTCCCGGTATGTCAATGATTTGCAGTCCTTTTATATCAGACGCCCCGCGGTGGAAATATTCTATATTATCCTGCCATTTGCCAAACAGCTCATTTCCGTGTTTTTCGATTATTTCCGCATTTATATCCAGGGAAGCCATGAGTATGTATGAAGGACTTGAGCTCTCTATCATCTGCAGCCTGTCCTTCAATATATCCTCATCCATCCTTTCTGAATTGACATTCAAAACTGCACTCTGAGTAAATGAAGCGAGGGTCTTATGCGTGCTGTTTATGATAAGATCCGCACCTGCCGTCTCCGCCGAAACAGGTTCTTTTTCCATGAATTTAAGATGCGCTCCGTGCGCCTGATCTACTATGAGTATTCCGCCTTTCTTATGCACTGTGTCCGCTATCTTTTTTACATCGCTGCACACTCCATAATAATCAGGACTTGGCAGAATCACAGTCTTTGCATCAGGCTCTTCATCCATCAGACGGCTTATGTCTTCTGCTTTGATTGGTCCGGATATCCCGTATTCATCTATTATCTCCGGATATACGTATACAGGTGTTATACCTCCTAAACGCACCGCATTGAAAACCGATTTATGACAATTTCTCGCCATTATCAGCTTGCCTTCCGGTTTTACACATGACAAAACGGTGGCTATTATACCTCCGCTTGTACCGTTTATCAGAAGATGAGAATCCTTTACACCGTATATATCTCTGTATTTTATCTCTGTATTCCTTATTATTCCTTCCGCTTTGAACAGATTGTCAGCTCCGTCTATCTCTGTGATGTCGCAATCCACCGCGCGATCGAGGAATTCGCCGTATCCGTATTTTCTATATATTTCCATCCCCTTGTGTCCGGGCATATGAAAAGACACGGCATCTTTTGATGCGTGCTCCATCAGGAAATCAAGTATTCTTTGATCTTTTACAATATTTTTTTCTGTCATATCGCTCATCTTATCTGAATTTTTATCAGCATTATCCCATAAAAGCACACCACGCTACAGGAACGAGCAGTGCTGGGAGCATGTTAAGCGTCTTACAGTCCTTTATGTTAAGGATAGCAAGACCTGAGCTCAATATGAGGAATCCTCCGACTATCGACAGTTCCGTCATCATATTATCTGTTATAAAATTTCCCAAAAGCGTCGTAAGTCCGTATATGCTCCCCTGCCAGAGAAAGAGTATCCCTGCCGCCATTACCATCCCTATCCCGTATGTTGACGCGAATACCATGGATGTCACAAAGTCTAGCATAGCATTTGTGAACAGAAATGTATGGTCCTGATAGAGCGCGCTCTGGACAGGTCCCAGTATTGATAATGTACCAACGCAAAATATAAGAGAGCCTGTAACTATACCCTGCCACAGCTTTCCGCCGTCCTTCTGCTTCGCCGTTAGTCTGTTCACACGCTCATCTATTTTCAGTATGCTTCCTATGAGTGTACCTGCTGCAAGGCTTGCTATGAACAATACCGGGTAACTGCTGTCCGGCATATTCTGAACTACAGTGTTTATCCCAAGTCCGAAAGCCGCAAGACCCATAGCGATAAAAAGTCCCTGACTGTATTCTTCCTTCAGAGCTTTTTTTACCAGTCCCCCTATGAGACTGCCGGCGATTATAGTTCCCATATTCACAAATGTTCCTATCATTTTTTCACCTATTCCATATCTCTGAGGAATGTCTCATATGCGAGCCTTGCTTCATATATATCGACCTTGCTTGATACTTCATAAGGAGCGTGCATGTTCTGAACAGCTATACCGCTGTCGATAACCTCCATACCGTAGTTGGCAAGTATATAAGCGATAGTACCGCCGCCGCCTCTGTCGACCTTTCCAAGCTCCGATGTCTGGTAGCTTATCTCCTTATCGTCGAGTATCTTTCTCAGCTTTGCTATGTATTCCGGATTTGCATCGTTTGAGCCTGACTTTCCTCTGGAGCCGGTATATTTATTGAAAGTAAGTCCTCCGCCGAAATACGCGCAGTTGTTCTTCTCCATGACCGACGGATAGTTGGAATCAAATGCCGCACTCACATCGGAAGACAAAACTCTCGACCTGCTCATAGTTCTTCTTAAAGCAAGCTCACTGTAGCATCCGGCACAGTTCATGACTTCCGCTACCGTATTTTCAAAAAATCTGGAATGCATACCCGTCGCTCCCACGCTTCCTATTTCTTCCTTGTCAACAAGGAGACATACGCACGTCTTTTTCGTACTGTCCAGCGCAAAGATTGCCTCTGCCGAAGGATAGGCGCATACTCTGTCATCCTGTCCATAACCGATTATCATGCTGCTGTCGAAACCGTAATCACGCGCAGGTCCCACCGGTACTGCTTCAAACTCTGCTGAATGAAAATCGCTTTCTTCCATTCCGTATTTTTCTTTGAGTATACTCAGTACATTCGCCTTTACCGGCTCGCTCTCCTCTCCTTTCAGCGGCATACTTCCTACGAGAAGATTCAGATCTTCTCCTTCTACCACTTTATCTCCTCTTTTTTGAAGCTGCGCCGATGCAAGATGTATCAACAGGTCAGATACTCCTGTTACCGGCTCGTCAAAGGATTCTCCCATCCTTACCTTAACAGAACTTCCATCTTTTTTGACTACCACTCCATGAAGCGCCATAGGCATTGCTACCCACTGATACTTTTTCACTCCTCCGTAATAATGAGTTTCCATCAGAGCCATATTCTCATCTTCATAAAGCGGATTCTGCTTCAAATCAAGACGTGGCGAATCTATATGCGCTCCCAGAATATTCATGCCTCCGTCAAACAGATCTTCGCCTATGTGGAATATCGCCATCATTTTATTCATGTTTACGGCATAAACCTTATCCCCCGGTTTGAGCTGCTTCCCCTCGGCAATAATTTCATCCAGTCTTCTATATCCATGATTTTCAGCCTTTGCTGAAAATTCTTCGATACACTCTCTTTCCGTCTTACAGCTGCTTATGAATTTTCTGTACCCTTCGCAGAATTCAAACACATCTGCCTTACCTTTATCATCGTATTTTTCCCATGCGTTTTTTCTTTTCATGTCTCTGTTTCAATCTCCTTTCATCTACCCTTATCCAATCCTCCTGAAGAAAACCCCTTGATCCCACCGCGGTCTTCCGCATCGTTTTCAAGGGGTTTCACTGTTTTTTCCAGCAGTCTACTTAAGCAGTATCCTGTATATTATCTCGTTGAAATTTTTTTCTATATACGTTCCTTTTTTGCAGACTATGGGAATGCCTTTGTTTGTGGATATGTGTATATTGTCGTCATCCTGTATTATGCCGATCACCTGCCCTTTGAACATATCGGCTATCCTGCTGAGGCTAGGCACCATCCCGGCCCGCATGAGATCCGCGCGCACTTTGTTCACTATGATATATATATCTTCTATGCCGTTATCCGCAAGATATCTTTCGGTGACATCGGCGTCTCTCAGCGAAGCAACCTCGGGCTCTGTGACTATGACTGCTTTATCAGCGGGAGCTATGGCGATATCAAGCATATCACCGATTCCCGCGGGACAGTCTATTATTATATAATCGAAATATCTTTTCAGCTTTCCGCAGAGTATTTCCATATGAAGCGGAGTTATATCCCTGTCATCTCTTCTCGGAGAAGCGGCCATAAAGTAAAGGCTTTCGAACCCTTTCACTTTTATCATGGCTTTCTTAATACGGCATATCCCCGACATAACGTCCATTATGTTATATACCACTCTGTTTTCCATACCGAGATAAAGGTCCATGTTGCGAAGGCCCATATCCATATCAAGAAGCATCACGTTACATCCCTTTTCGGCAAGCATGGCTCCCATATTTACAGCGAACATAGTTTTGCCCGTGCCGCCTTTTCCTGATGAAATTAAAATGACTTTTCCCATCCTTCGATTTCTCCGTATTTTCCTATGATTTTTCTTGCTATCGGTGCTGCATTTGCAGATGTATTGCTCCTTATACGCATCTATATCATCATACATATCCGGATATTCATCCATCAGACGCTTCGCTTTTAGCTTCACTGTCTATATATCCCGAACGCTGTGCTGTCTCTGTCTTTGCTGCCACAGAATAAGGAAAATCAGAAAACGCACGCTCAAGCGAGCCTCCGTCTCCTTTTGCCACTTCCGTCATCGCGTCTATTAAATATCTGATTATTTTCCTTGCTGGAATATGGTTTTTCCTGATTTTTAGAAGATTTTTTTACAAGAGACACTCTGTTCCTTACGCCGCCGTTTTCGAGAGTAGCTATATAAAATGCCATCTAAAGCGTTATGTAAGCATTTTCTCCCCTGCCCTATGGCTATATTGAAAGTATCGCCCAATGTCCATCCTGTTTGATTGAAATAATCGTACTTGCATGTGCACGCCAGTTCATACGCCTTTTCCAGTCTGATTGCAATTTCTTCTTTTATTTTGCCTGCTATTTCCTCTAAAGTCAAGTCTTTATCGCTCAGCCATAATATAATTTTTAAGACTGTTCTTTAATTCCGTCATTCTTAAGTTTCATAGTAATTGCACGAGACTTTCAAAGCTTCCGTAAGGTCAACATATCCATGCTCGCTTCGTCCTCATTCCATAGAAAGCACCCGTAACTCCTTCCTCCAAGCCCTATATATCCGCCGTCAAGAAGATATCTGTTTCTGTCCAGTCCGCTCCTGCATTCATATGAGTCCTGCATTTTTCATGCTGACAAATTTTCCGTCTCCTATCACTATATGGTCAAGCACAGGTATTCCCAATATCTCGCCGGCCTGCATAAGTCTCTTTGTCGTAATTACATCCGCTTCGCTCGGAACAGGATCTCCCGACGGACATG
>CAYYMY010000033.1:0-14036 GCA_964473095.1 uncultured Oscillospiraceae bacterium
TATCGTGGCAGGGATATATATACACATACCGTTATGGTTCTGCATCCTGCTGCCGTTCTGCATAGCCGGTATGAAATTGTTCGTTGCTGCTGCATCGCTATGGGATTATGAAAGAAGGGGTCATGGATATAATGAAAATAAACTGGGAAAGTTCGTGTGGGGCGGCATGGCGGTAATGCTGGTGATAGCTTATGTGCTACCGGTATTCGGCATGATTTTGCCGCTGTTTATTTGTGAAGGTGTATTTATTTTCTGCATCCTACTGGGAATTGCCGGAATCATTAAAATCATGGCTTTCCGCGATTATCGGGCGATCAATAAAGAATTGCTGTCAGAACTTACAAGTCAGATAGATTCTTCGGCAAAGAAACAAGTGATTAAACAAATGAATGAGAAAAAAATATCCGCTGATACATCCATCAGCAGCCGCCGCAGAGGATTTGAATTTATGAACGAACTGTTTATAAAAAGGCACAGGAAGATTCTCTGGAGTTCCACGAAAAAGATCTCATATGTGTGTCTGTTCATCATTGCCGGACTGCTGATGATGATTTATCTGCGTCCTGAGATAAAGCCGGCAATAAACGGTATGGTTATGACATGGCTGCCTTATTTTGTCTTCATAATGTATTTCATCAATCGAGGGACAAATTTTACACAGGCGCTGTTCATGAACTGCGACCACAGTCTACTCACTTATTCGTTTTATAAGCAGCCTGCTTTTATTCTGAAGCTTTTCCGAATCAGGCTGCGTGAAATAATGAAGGTTAATGCTGTGCCTGCGCTGGTGACAGGCGCAGGACTTGCTCTGCTGCTGTTTATTACCGGAGGAACAGATAATCCGCTCAACTATGTGGTTTTGATTGTTTCTGTCCTATGTATGAGCTTGTTTTTTTCGATTCATTATCTTACGATTTATTATGTTTTTCAGCCGTATAATGCAGGAACGGAGATGAAAAGCGGCACATATCGTCTTGTTTTGATACTGACTTATTTCATCTGTTTTGCTTTAATGCAGTTGCGTATGCCGATTATGCTCTTTGGAATAGTTACTATAGTGTTTTGCATACTCTACAGTATTGTTGCAAGTATATTGGTGTATTTTTTAGCACCAAAAACATTTAGAATCAGGACATAATACAACTAATTTCCCCTCTCTGCTACAGGCATTATCGCATGCACAGTCGCACAGAAGACCGCAATCCCCATTTACTGGAGAAAATTTATCCAATAACCTGTATATAGCTTCAAATGTCCGTTTTTTTATTGAACTTTTCATGAATATATTATACAATAGAACATAATTTTGAGAAAGAAAAAAACAAATACTTACATATATATAAAATATATGTAAGTATTTGTTGATGAATACTACGAATACTGAAGGAAGGATTATATATGAGACTTGGAGTTGATATAGGCTCTACGACGGTAAAACTTATTTTGCTTGATGAAAAAGACAACATTGTTTACAGCAGGTATGAAAGACACATGTCCAATGTCTTCGAGACAGTTGTCTACCTGTTGAAAAAAATGTACGAAAAGATTGGAGATATAAGGGTTACTCCTGTAATCACCGGTTCCGGGGGACTTTCTCTTTCGAAGATTCTCGGAATACCTTTTGAACAGGAAGTTATAACCTGCAGTGCGGCAGTGGAAAAACTTATTCCACGAACTGATGTTGCCATTGAACTGGGAGGGGAAGATGCAAAGATAACGTTCTACGGACATACCATAGAACAGAGGATGAACGGCACATGTGCCGGAGGCACAGGCGCTTTTATAGACCAGATGGCAGTTTTTTTGGATACAGATGCGATGGGTCTCAATGAAGCCGCCCAAAAACATAAAATGATATATCCGATTGCCGCCAGATGCGGAGTATTTGCCAAGACGGATATACAGCCTCTCATAAATGAAGGAGCGTCCATAGAAGACCTTGCTGCATCCATATTCCAGGCGGTTGTAAATCAGACCATAAGCGGACTTGCCTGCGGGCATACGATAAAGGGAAATGTTGCATTTCTAGGGGGACCGCTGTCCTTTCTTTCCGAACTTCGCGTGAGGTTTATCGAAACACTGGGACTTAAAGAAGATGAAATCATATTTCCTGATAATTCGGAGTACTTCGTTGCCATAGGAGCAGCTATAAATTCGGAAAAATACGATGAAGTGCAGTTTGCGGATATTATAGAAAGAATAGAAAACGCTGACCCATCGACGCTTTCCGATACGAAACATACGGCGTCGCTTTTCAAAGGTGAGGAGGAATACGAAGCATTCAGAAGAAGACATCAGCAGCATACTATAAAGAGAAAAGATATAAAGGATGCAAGGGGCAGGGTATTCCTCGGTATAGATGTAGGTTCTACAACTGCAAAGGCAGCCCTTATAGACGAAAATAAAAATCTGCTGTATTCGTATTACAGGAACAATAAAGGGAAGCCTATAGAAGCTACGATGAATATGCTCAAGGAGCTGTATTCACTGCTTCCGGAAGATGCACACATAGCGAAAGTCGCGACGACAGGATATGGAGAGGGGCTGATAAAAGCCGCATTCAAAGCCGACCTGGGAGAAATTGAGACTATGGCGCATTACAAGGCAGCTGAAGAGTTCCTGCCGGGAGTTGATTTTATCCTCGATATCGGCGGACAGGACATGAAGTGTATGAGGATAAAGGAGGGCGCCATATACAATATAATGCTCAACGAAGCGTGCTCTTCGGGATGCGGCTCGTTCATAGAGACGTATGCAAAATCCGTGAACATGGATGTAAAAGATTTTGCGGCGGAAGCTCTGTTTGCGGACTCGCCTGTGGATTTAGGGACAAGATGCACTGTCTTCATGAATTCGAAGGTAAAGCAGGCACAGAAGGAAGGCGCGACCATAGGAGATATTTCCGCGGGACTCTCCTATTCCGTTATCAAAAATGCACTTTACAAGGTTATCAAACTGCGAAATCCGGAAGATGCCGGTGAGAAAATAGTCGTACAGGGAGGAACGTTCCTCAACGACGCGGTTTTAAGAGCCATAGAAGATATTATGGGCAAGGAGGTAGTCAGACCTGATATCGCAGGTCTCATGGGCGCGTACGGCGCTGCCCTGATAGCAAGGGAGAATGTTTCTGCCGACGACGTGTCAACCTTGCTAAAACCTGAAGAACTGAATTCGTTCAGTGTGGATATAAGTCATGTAAGATGCAGGAGATGTGAAAACAACTGCATGATGACGATAAATAAATTCAATGACGGAAGCAGATTTTTTACAGGCAACAGATGTGAAAGAGGAGAAGGAAAGTCTGCTGCGGAAGAAAACCAGACCCCTGATCTCTACGAGTATAAATTCAATAGGCTGTTCAGATATGAGCCGCTGCCGGAAGAGAAGGCGTCAAGAGGCTGTGTGGGAATACCTAAGGTACTCAATATGTATGAGAACTATCCATTCTGGCACACCTTTTTCACTGAATTGGACTACAGAGTCGTGCTTTCTCCAACGTCAAGCAAGGAACTGTATGAAAGCGGCATGGAAACCATATCCTCCGATACAGCATGCTACCCAGCAAAGATGGTGCACGGACATATAAAATGGCTCGTCGAAAACGGTGTGAAGTGGATATTCTATCCAAGCATAAATTACGAGCGCATAGAGGATGAAAGCGCGCCGAACCATTACAACTGTCCTATAGTTGCCACATATCCCGAAGTCATCGCGGGAAATATGGATGATATATTCGAAGAAAACGGAGTGATATTCTCACATCCTTTCCTTCCATATGACAACGATGATTATCTTGAAAGAGAACTCTTCAAGCTGCTCGGAGAGAAAGGAGTTGCGAGAAGCGAGATAAAATCAGCAATAAAAACCGCAAGAGCGGAGGATATGAAAGTTAGGGAAGATATCAGGAGAAATGGGGAAGAGGCATTGGCTTACGCCAGAGAGAACGGCAAAAAAGCTATTGTGCTCGCTGGAAGACCGTATCACTTGGATCCTGAAATCAATCATGGAATAGATAAAATAATAACTTCTTTCGATATGGTCGTTTTGACGGAGGACTCGGTAGCTCATATGGGGAATCTTCCGCGTCCTATAAGGGTACTCGACCAGTGGATGTATCATTCGAGATTATATAAAGCTGCTGCGTTCGTGGGGACTATCGATGATGTGGAGATAGTGCAGCTGAACTCCTTCGGCTGCGGACTTGATGCCGTAACCACGGATCAGCTGGAAGAGATAACGAAGAAAAACAACAAGCTATATACCGTGCTCAAAATAGATGAAGGCACGAACATGGGAGCTGCAAGGATAAGGATAAGGTCTCTCAAAGCGGCAATGGATGAAAGGGAAAAGAACAACGTACTTCATAAGGAAGACGACAGTTCCTATGAAAGAGTGTATTTCACAAAGGAGATGAGAAAGGATTACACTATTCTGATACCTGAAATGTCTCCGATACATTTCCAGTTCCTTGAAGCCGCCATAGGAAGCGAAGGATACAAAGTAAAAAGACTTCCTACGGTAGATAAAAATGCGGTGGATGAGGGACTTAAATACATAAACAACGATGCGTGCTATCCGACTATAGTGACCCTCGGTCAGATAATATCATATCTCAAATCGGGAGATGTGGATCTTGATAAGGTGGGTATTTTCATGAGTCAGACGGGAGGAGGATGCAGAGCGAGCAATTACGTATCTCTTCTCAGAAAAGCATTAAGAGACTTGGGTATGCAGCAGATTCCCGTAATATCCATAAATATGGCGGGGCTTGAAAGCAATCCGGGATTCAAGTTCACCGCGGGAATAGTCAAAAAGTGTCTCATGGGCATCATGTACGGAGATATGTTAATGCGGGTGCTTTACGCGACGCGTCCTTATGAAGCTGAGAAAGGCGCCGCTGATGCTCTTTACGAAAAATGGGTGCAGAAGGCGAAGGAGAACCTGATAACAGGCAATTACGGTGAATACAAACGCAATATGAAAGCCATAGCAGAAGATTTCGACAATCTTCCTCTTGTCGATGTGAAGAAGCCTAAAGTAGGAGTAGTCGGAGAAATCCTGGTAAAATACCATCCGAATGCCAACAATGATATAGTGAATATCATAGAAAAAGAAGGCGGAGAAGCTATCGTGCTGGATCTGACGGATTTTCTGCTCTACGGTATGTACAGCAAGGAATTCAATCACAAAATTCTTTCAGGAAGTTATGCCATGATGATGTGAAACAAAGCGGCTATCAAAGTGATAGAATATTTCAGAAAGCCGCTCAGAAAGGCGCTGAGAGAAAGTAAGCGTTTTCATGAGCCGATGTATATAGAAAATATAGCGGATAAGGCATCGGAAATAATTTCCATTGGAAACCAGTGCGGAGAAGGCTGGCTGCTTACGGGAGAAATGGTGGATCTTATAGATGATGGTGTTGAGAATATAGTCTGCATGCAGCCTTTCGCGTGTCTTCCAAACCATGTTACGGGAAAAGGAAAGATGAAAGCTTTGCGAAAGAGAAATCCGATGGCAAACATAGCGGCTATAGATTACGATCCGGGAGCTTCCGATGTAAATCAGCTCAACAGGATAAAACTGATGATGGCGACAGCTCATAAAAATCTTGCAAAGAAAGAGCAGAGACTGCACAGCGATGAGCAGGCAGCGAGCAAAGAGAGCCTTTAGCTTAGAGCTTGAACTGAGTCAGGGTAAGGTGTATAATCGTTAGGGAAATTTAATTATAGTAGTTAGGAGGTGTCTCCATGGGAAGACATGGTACAATAGCAGGAAGAAAAGCTGCACAGGATTCCAAGCGTGCGGCGATGTTTACTAAATATACGAGAGCTATAATAGTTGCGGCAAAGGCAGGAGGAGATCCTGATTACAATGCGACTCTCAGAGTTGCTATAGAAAAAGCAAAATCGATAGGAATGCCTAACGATAATATCAAAAGAGCTGTAAAAAAGGGTACCGGAGAGCTTGAAGGTGAGACTTATGAGGAACTCAGCTTTGAAGGATACGGTGTCGGAGGTGTAGCTGTGATAGTTGAAGCTCTCACCGATAACAGAAACAGGACCACGTCCGCCGTAAGATCGACGTTTGATAAGCACGGCGGAAATCTCGGAGCTCCGGGGTGCGTATCCTATATGTTCTCCAGAAAGGGCATAATAATAATCGAGAAAACCGATGATATAGATGAGGATGCCCTTATGGAAGTAGCTCTTGAGGCGGGAGCCGACGATATGACAACTCATGATGACAGTTATGAGATTCAGACTGCGCCGGGAAATTACACGGATGTACATGGGGCAATTATAGATGCGGGATATGATATAGTCGATTCAGACGTTGAGTTTGTAGCATCCATGGAAGCTGCGCCAAAGGATGAGCATGACCTCAAAATGCTCAAGAAGATGATAGACATACTTGAGGATAATGATGATGTTCAGAAGGTGCATCATAACTGTAGCGTAGACGTGGAGAGCATAGAACTTTAGTATTACACATCTCTGAAAAAACATCTTGAATTATGTTAAACACAGAATTATAATTTATGTATAATATAATTAAGAACATGTAAAATGAAATGTTAAAATTATCCTGAAATGTGCGTTAGGGTATTATAATTCAACCTACACTGTGACATTGGGAGCCTGCGTTTTCGTCAGCCTATGTCATGCCTCCTGTGAGGAAGACAGAAGCAGGAACAGGGCACCCCCCTATTGAAAGATAGGGCGTGAATTATATCCTCGACGGCATCTCGGGACTTTTTATGACCTGCCCAAATCTGTGATTTGGCGCATTTTTTTTGTATACTGCACTTGATTTTTGATCAGCACAGGGGTATTATAATATTAGCACTCGATGAAAATGAGTGCTAATAAGTTTGAAGGGAGATATAAAATGGCTAAAAAACAGTTTAAAGCAGAATCGAAAAGACTTTTGGATCTGATGATAAATTCCATATACACTCATAAGGAAATTTTTTTGAGGGAACTTATTTCCAATGCCAGCGATGCAATAGATAAGCTTTACTATCATGTGCTCACAAAGGGCGATACGGGGATATCGAGAGATGATTTCTGCATAACAATCGAGGCGGATAAAGACGCGGGGACATTGAAGATAATTGACAACGGCATGGGCATGAGCAAGGAGGAGCTTGAAAAGAATCTCGGAACCATAGCGAGGAGCGGCTCTCTTGATTTTAAAGCAGCCATGGATAAAAAGGATGAAATAGATATAATAGGACAGTTCGGCGTCGGTTTTTATTCGGCATTCATGGTAAGCGACAAAGTTACGGTACTGAGTAAAGCGTACGGTGAAGATACGGCTTATGAATGGGAATCTTCCGGTGCTGACGGCTATACTGTAAAGGAAGCGGAAAAGGACGGAAACGGTACGGAAATAACGTTGAAGCTAAAAGAAGATACGGAAGATGAGAAGTACAGCGAATATCTGGATGAATACAGGATAAGAGAGCTGGTCAAAAGATATTCGGATTATATCCATTATCCGATAAAGATGATGGTAGAAAAACATCGTCTGAAAGAGGGAGATGAGGATAAAAAACCGGAAGAGCAGGAATATGAAACATACAGTGAGCTCGAAACGCTGAACAGCATGGTCCCTCTGTGGAAAAGAAATAAAAATGATTTAAAGGATGAAGATTATAATGAATTCTACAAGGAAAAATTCTTTGATTTTACAGATCCGGCAAAAGTTATACATACCGATGTCGAAGGTGTGGTAATCTACACAGCGCTGCTTTTCATACCGTCAAAGGCACCGTACAATTATTATACGAAGGAATACGAAAAGGGACTTCAGCTCTATTCGTCGGGAGTGCTTATAATGGACAAGTGCGCCGATCTGCTGCCGGATTATTTCAGTTTTGTAAAAGGGCTTGTGGACTCGCAGGATCTTTCGCTGAACATTTCCAGGGAAATGCTCCAGCATGACAGACAGCTCAAGGCTATAGCAAAGAGACTTGAAAAGAAGATAAAAAGCGAGCTTTTGCAGATGTTGAAAAACGACAGAGAAAAGTATACGGAGTTCTTTAATAATTTCGGGCTTCAGCTCAAATACGGCGTATATGACAATTACGGAATGAACAAGGAAGCTCTGCAGGATCTCCTTATGTTCTATTCGTCGAGTGAGAAGAAGCTCGTTACTCTCGATGAGTATGTGGAAAGGATGAAGTCTGAGCAGAAATATATCTACTATGCGGCAGGAGAAAGCACGGAAAAAGCAGATAAGCTTCCGCAGACGGAGCTGCTTAAAGATAAAGGGTATGAGATACTATATCTGACGGACGATGTGGACGAATTCGCACTGCAGGTAATGCACGACTTCAAGGAAAAGGAATTCAAATCGGTATCGGCGGATGACCTTGACATAGAAGAAAGCGAAGAGGAAAAGAAGAAAAACGAGAAACAGTCTGAGGACAGCAAGGATATGCTTGACTGCATGAAGGAAGCTCTCGAAGGAAAAGTGAGTGACGTCAAACTGACGCACAGACTGAAGAGTCATCCAGTATGTCTTACCGCAAAGGGAGGTCTGTCCATAGAAATGGAAAAAGTCTTAAATTCCATGCCTGTGGACCAGAAGGTGAAGGCAGAGCGCGTGCTTGAAATCAATGCCGAACATCCTGTATTTGAAGTTCTCAGAAGAATTTACGATGAGAATAGAGATGAACTGGCTGAGTATGCGAAACTCCTGTATGATCAGGCATTGCTGATAGAAGGTCTTCCTATAGAAGATCCTGTGGCGTTTTCAAATGCCGTATGCCGGTTAATGACAAAATAGAGCCGATATGATATAATTCAACCTGCACGGTGATATCTGTGCAGGTATTTTATTGCATAATAAATTATAAGAAAGTAAAGAAATTGAAATCATTAACATCATCTGAAATTTTGAACGCGGTTTCGGAAAGCAGTGTGGATAAGGCTTCCGGAAAATTCTTAAAGCTGCTTATACTGGCAGTGCTTGCAGGAGCTTATATAGCATTCGGTGCACAGGCTTCGGCAATGGCGTCGTTTAATCTTACGGCAGATACCGCGACAGTGGGGATAGGAAAATTAGTATCTGCGGCAGTATTCCCCGTAGGACTTATGATGGTAATCCTCTGCGGCGCGGAGCTTTTTACGGGAAACTGCATGATGATAATGGGAGTCATGGACAGGAAGATAAAGGCCTCCGGGATGCTGAGAAACTGGTTTATCGTATATCTGGGGAATATGGCCGGCTCGCTGATAATAGTTCTCTTTATTTCAGCTTCAGGACTGTGGAATACGGGAGACGGACTTCTCGGAGCTGCCGTTGTGAAAACGGCCTATACCAAAGTAAATCTTGATTTTGGAAGGGCTTTTATACTGGGGATAATGTGCAACTGGCTCGTATGTCTTGCAGTATGGATGGCCACAGGAGCAGCGGAGATGGTCAGCAAGATATTTTCCATATGGTTCTGCATAGGACTTTTCGTGCTTTCCGGATTTGAGCACAGTGTGGCGAATATGTATTTTATACCTGCCGGAATAGCTGCAGCGCAAAACGATGCTTTTGTACAGCTTGCGGGCGTTGATGCATCCTGTCTTACTGCATTTAATTTTATCGTCAGGAATCTGATCCCTGTAACCCTTGGGAATATAGCGGGAGGCGGAATATTCGTAGGTATAGCATACTGGACGGTACATAGAAAACTCAGCAGAAGGGACAATCAGTAGCAAAGGAGAAAACTGTGAACATTCTTGAAGAAATAAATATAAACAGTATAGAAGGATTTCGTATAGGAAGTGCTCAGAACATCGAAGGCGGAACGGGTTGCACCGTGATAATATGCGATAAAGGTGCAAAAGGAGGCGTAGATGTAAGAGGCGGAGGTCCGGCTACGAGAGAGACAGATCTGCTGTCGCCGGTGAGTCTGTGTGAAACCTTGTACGCGGTAGTGCTTTCAGGCGGAAGTGCCTTTGGCCTTGATGCTTCAGGGGGAGTAATGAAGTATCTGGAAGAACATGAGATAGGATTTGATACCGGAGCGGGAGAGGTACCGATAGTTTCCGGCGCATGTCTTTTCGACCTCATTGCTGCCGATGCAAAGTGCAGACCTGATGCCGATATGGGATATGAAGCATGCGTGGATTCGGAAAAAAACGACCCGGGAATGGGAAACTGCGGGGCAGGGACCGGAGCAACTGTCGGAAAGTTCATGGGCAAGGAGAGACTCATGAAGGGAGGTCTCGGAATGTATGCTGTTAAAAAGGGAAAAGTTAAAATAGGAGCTATAGTTGCTGTGAACTGTCTGGGGGATGTATACGATGTGGACACGGGAGAGCAGATGGCAGGACTTCTGAGCAAGGACGGAAGCAGGCTTGAAAGCACGAGAATTGCCATATGGAATTCCCTGGAGCAGCAGAAAGATGTATTCAAAGGCAATACGACTATAGGATGCATAATAACCAATGCGGCGCTTTCAAAAGCACAGTGCAGCAAACTGGCATCGATGGCTCACGACGGATATGCCGCCGCGATAAAACCGGTACACACGTCGGCGGACGGAGACACGATATTTTTTATGGCATGCGGCGATGTTGAAGTCAATCAGGATGCGCTTGGAGATCTCGGTGCATACGTGATGGGAAAAGCCATAAACAACGGTATCAGGTATGCGGAACCGGCGTACGGATTTAAGGCTATGAGTGATATAAAGGAGAGCATATGAGCAGGATAGCAGTGATAGACGGGAACAGTCTTATAAATAGAGCATATTATGCAATGAGAAATCCTATGATAACCAAGGAAGGGATATTTACCCACGGGATATTCGGTTTTATAAATATGCTCGAGAAAATAAAGCGTGATTATGAGCCTTCTCATATGGCAGTGGCTTTTGATATGAAAGCGCCGACTTTCAGGCATAAGGAGTACGATGCGTATAAGGCGGGCAGAAAGAAAATGCCGCCGGAACTTGCCATGCAGATACCTCTTTTGAAAGATGTACTGACGGCAATGAGGATAAAACAGATAGAAATCGAAGGATTCGAAGCAGATGATATAATAGGCACAGTTGTAAAAAAAGCTGAGGAGGAAGGTATCGAGCCGTATATCGTCACAGGGGACAAAGACGAACTGCAGCTTGCATCAGAAATAACAAAAGTCATAATAACAAGGAAAGGTGTATCGGAGTTTGAGATATACGACGAACAGGCAATGATCGAAAAATATGGATTCACACCGAAGCTGTTCATCGATTTTAAAGGTCTTATGGGGGATCAGTCGGATAATATTCCGGGAATCCCGGGTGTGGGAGAGAAAACTGCGTCAAAATTGATAAAACAGTTTGGAAGCATAGAAAATATGATGCAGCATACGGATGAAATAACGTCTGCGGGAACCAGAAAAAAGGTGGAGGATAATATCCAGCTTGCAGTAATGAGCAAAAGACTTGCCACGATAAATACAAATGTTCCTATAGATATCGACTTCGATGAATTTGTTCTGGGAGAGCCGGACTACAATGAACTTATCCCTTTATACACCAGACTGGAATTCAATAAATTCCTGAAAAAACTGAATGTTTCGGCGGAAAATAAAGGCAGAAATTCAGAAGATACCGACATAACAGCCACTCGGGAATTTGAGCAGATATTTGTGCAGAGTGCGGATGAATTGAAGAATATAAAGCTTGAAAGCACTGTCATAATAAAAGTTTTCGGAAACGGTTCCCATCTTGAAAAAGCGGAAGCAGAAGGAATGTCTGTACTAAGCGGCAGGAAATATTATTATTTTGAATGTGGGAAAATCGAAGGCTTTTTTGAGTGGCTTGATTCTCAGAATCTGTCTTTTGAAGGTCATGGACTTAAAAATGATTATTTTATGCTCATGTACAGCGGGGCAAAAAATTTCAGAACATCCTTCGATACGGAAATAACACAGTATGTGCTGGATTCGGGGAGAAGCAATTACAGCCTTTCGGCTCTTACAAATGAATATCTGCATACGACCGTGGAAGATGAGAAGGCTTTTACTGAAAGAAACAGTCAGCTTGATATGTTCTCGGATGCTGTCAAAAACTGTATGGATTACGGGCTTGAAGTATGTGTTTCGGTATTGAACCTCAAAAAAATCCAGCAAAAAAAAATAGAGAAAGAAAAGCTTGAAAATATTCTCTATAATGTGGAGCTTCCTCTGGTGGAAGTTATGGCGGGCATGGAAAGAGAAGGCTTCAGAGTAGACAGACGGACACTGTCCGAGTTCGGTGAAGATCTGACCGAAAAAATAAATGAAACCAGTGCCAGAATATACGAGTATGCCGGAAAAAAATTCAACATAAATTCTCCTGTGCAGCTTGGCGAAATACTGTTTGAAGATCTTGGTCTGCCTGCAGGCAAAAAGACTAAGAGGGGATACTCCACGAGTGCGGACATACTCGAGAGGATAAAGGACAGACACCCAATAGTTCCCGCAATATTGGAATACAGGACTTTTTCAAAGCTTAAAAGTACTTATGTGGATGGGATGATACCGCTTATAAACAGAGAGGACGGCAAGGTGCATGCCCACTTCAATCAGACGGTAACAACTACGGGAAGAATAAGCTGTACAGAACCTAATCTTCAGAATATACCGATTCGTCAGGAGCTGGGCAGGCAGCTCAGAAAGTCATTCATCCCCGAAAACGAAAGCTGTGTTCTCGTCGGCGCGGATTATTCACAGATAGAGCTGAGAGTACTCGCCCATATGTCGGGAGACGAAGCTCTTATTGAATCGTTCAATAATGGTGAAGACATACACAGAGCAACAGCATCGAGAGTCTTGGGTATACCTGAAGATGAGATAACGATCGAGGAAAGAAGCAGGGCAAAGGCAGTTAATTTCGGAGTGATTTACGGTATGAGCGCCTTCGGACTTTCTTCGGAACTCAATATAACGAGAAAAGAAGCCGATGAATATATAAACGCTTATTTTGAGAAACACGCTGCTGTAAAAGCCTTTATGGAGGAACAGGTGGAATTCTGTAAGGAAAACGGATATGTGACCACCTTGATGGGACGCAAAAGGTATATAAAAGAAATAAGAGCCACCGCCTATGTTATGCATCAGATAGGAGAAAGGCTTGCAATGAATACTCCTATACAGGGAAGCGCCGCCGATATAATAAAGATAGCCATGGTGAAGATATATAATGCAGTAAAGGAACGCGGATTAAAATCAAGACTTATACTGCAGGTACATGATGAATTGATAATCAACACTTACGAAGACGAAAAAGAAGAAGTGGAAAAACTGCTCACTGAAAATATGGAGGAAGCTTTCAGCCTGGCGGTTAAGCTGAAAGCTGATCTGAACGAAGGGCGAAACTGGTATGAACTCAAATGATAATAAAATGAAAGTCATAGGGCTCACAGGCGGTATAGGATGCGGCAAATCCACCGCAGCAAAATACATGAAGGAAAGAGGCTTCTTCCACATAGATGCCGATGAAATAGGCCGGAGCATTACAGCAAAAGGAAGCAGCCTGATACCCGTCCTTGATTCGGTTTTTGGAGCAGAAGGCGAACTGGGAGATGGAAAGACATGTATAATAAAAGATGATATGACGCTGGACAGAAAAACCTTAGCATCGGTGGTGTTTTCAGACAAAGTGAAAAAGCAGCGGCTCGATGATATCATGCTTGAAAAGATAGTATCGGAAATAGATGATATAATAGAAAAATACAGAACAGACCGAATCCCCGGAACGGAAAACGCAAAAGGGATACTGCTCGATGCGCCTCTTCTGTATGAGGCAGGGCTTGATGACAGATGCGATATGGTGCTTCTGATTGTTGCCGATACAGAATCACGGATAGAGAGAGTATGCAGACGTGACGGTATAACGGCGCAGGACGTGAGAAACAGGATAAACAGCCAGATGAGCGATGAAGAAAAAGCGGAGCTTGCCGATGTTATAATAGATAATTCAGATGGTGTAGATACACTGCATAAAAGGCTGGACAAATTCATAGAGGATTTTCAAAATGATTTTTTTAAATAACCAATTATAATAT
>CAYYMY010000034.1:0-13848 GCA_964473095.1 uncultured Oscillospiraceae bacterium
GACAAATTCATAGAGGATTTTCAAAATGATTTTTTTAAATAACCAATTATAATATTGACAAAACACTGCCTTATACTTAAAATATAGTAGTGCCGGTTTTGAGGTATCAGCATATCATATGCGGCCTTGGCGGAATAGGCAGACGCGCACGTTTGAGGGGCGTGTGGGAGACCGTACCGGTTCAAGTCCGGTAGGCCGCACCATTGAAACTCTGGAATATTATTGTTTCCAGAGTTTTTTGCATATTTGAAAGTTGAAATTGCGGGAAAAATCATATAAAATTGTTTTACGGTCAGATAAGAGATCAAGTTTTACGGGTGCCAGGTATGAAGAAAAACAATAAAAAGGGAAGAAGAGGGAAGAAAAAGAGAAGTGAAATAGCGGCGGAAAAAGCAGAGCGCAGGGAATATTATGCAAGAAGAGGGAAGAGAAGATATTCGTCCGGTGTTTCATACACCAGAAAACGCAGCAGATTGGGCAGGGGAAACAAAAAAAGCATGGCGCTCATAGTGATAATGCTGTTTATCATAGCTGCTGTATTTTTTCTCGGAAGAGAATTATATTGGTTTGTGACGGAATCTCAGATTGATGAAAACGATCCATATCCGGTAAAGGGCGTCGACGTTTCGGCATATCAAAAGGATATAGACTGGAAGGGGCTTGAGGAGGAAGGAATATATTTCGCATTCATAAAGGCTACGGAGGGCAGCAGTCATGTGGATGAGAATTTTGAGCGCAACTGGGATGAAGCGCATAAAACGGACATGAAAGTCGGCGCCTATCATTTCATGAGCTATGATACGGAGGGAGAAACCCAGGCTGAGAATTTTATAGAGCATGTGGACAAAAGATGGGGAATGCTTCCTCCAGTAGTCGATGTGGAATTTTACGGCGAATATACGGAAAACCATCCGAGCGCGGAAAAAATGTACGCTATTCTCGATGTTATTCTTGAAAAGTTTGAAGACAGATATGGCCTCGTGCCGATAATATATACGAATACGTATATATATGAGAATTATATTTCCGGACGGTATGACGATCATCCGATCTGGATAAGCGACCACAGCGTGCCGGAAACTCTTTCGGACGGAAGAGAATGGACCTTCTGTCAATATACTTTCAGTGCTGTTTCCGAAAATGTTGCCGGCGGTGAACAGTACGTAGATATGAATGTATTCAACGGCAGCAGATGGGAGTTCAGAAATTATGACGGAAAGTAAGGAGGACGCATAGGGAATCGATTGTAATCTCGGCGGTAGACATACTGACGATCAAGAGGATGATTTTTATCTTGAAGCCTAGTTTGAACAGTGATATAATGTCTATCCAGAAATAAATTGGGACATTAAGATTTCCGGGAGTAAACTTATGACCAAGGGTAAGCTGTTTGTTGTTTCGGGACCATCCGGAGCAGGTAAAGGAACTATTTGCAAGGAAATTCTGGATCAGGAAAGAAATATAGAGATGTCTGTGTCCATGACGACCAGGGCGCCGAGAAAGGGTGAAGTGGATAAGGTCCATTATCATTTTGTAGATAGGGAATCCTTTGAGAGACTTATAGAAGAAGACGGCTTTATGGAATATGCAGATGTCTACGGCAACTTTTACGGAACTCCAAAGAGCAAAGTTCTCGAATGGATAAATGCCGGCATCGATGTTATTCTTGAGATAGATGTTCAGGGAGCTATGCAGATAAAAAAGAATTATCCCGAGGGGGTATTTATATTCATACTTCCTCCGTCTCTTACAGAGCTAAAAAGAAGAATCAGAGGCAGAGGCTCGGAGACGGAAGAGACTATGGCGAGGAGACTCAGCGAAGCATTGAATGAAATACGCTGCATAGACAAATATGATTACAGAGTGATAAATGAGGAGCTGGATGTCGCTATAGACAGAGTAAGAGCGATAATAACAGCAGAGCAGTGCAAGATAAACGATGAAGAAGTGAAACGTATAGTCGATAAATACGAGGAGGTTTTATAATGTTATATCCATCCATAAACGAAATAAGAAAAAAGGTTGACAGCAGATATACGCTCGTTATCCTTGCGGCAAAGAGGGCGAGAGATATCATAGACGGAATGCCGAAACTTACAGAAGCAGAGGTTGAAAAACCTGTATCGATAGCAGCAAATGAAATTGCTGAGGATCTGATAACTTACAGAGAAACTGTCTGATATCACAGGCAGGTCTGAAGAGAAGATTTTATTTCACACGGAATTTCCCCTTCCATGTGGCAGAAGCCTGTCATTTATGAGGAGGGGATTTTCAGTTATGAAAAAGTTTGCGGTAAAAACAAAAAACAGAATATATATCATAGAGCTTGGAAATGTAGTGTTTTTTGAGAAAGAGCTCCGTAAAATAATAGTTCATACAAAGACGGGGAACATAGAATTTTACGGCAGATTCTCGGAACTGATTTCACATCTTGACGAAAGATTCCTATGCTGTCACAGGAGCTATATAATAAACATGGATGAAATAATAGTCATGGAGGACGGAAATATATATGTGAGCAGCAATGAGTGTATTTTTTTCGGCAGAGAAACCTACAGAAAAGCAAGAAAGGAATTCCTTCGTTACCTGTCAAAAAAATTCGGCAAAATCATATAAAAACGTTGTAAATTCAAACATTGTGTAGTATATTAGTAAATAGCGTCCGCATAAGAGGCGTATATTTTATAAGCTTACACACCGAAGGTAAAAGGCCGGTGCCGGTCTGCATGACAGACGGGTTGCTTTTGAAAATGCCGCGGTGGAAGGACAAAACCGAAAGGAGAAAAAGAATGTCAGTAATTTCAATGAAGCAGTTGCTTGAAGCAGGTGTGCACTTCGGACACCAGACAAGAAGATGGAATCCTAAGATGGCTCCGTATATCTTTACGGAAAGAAACGGTATATACATCATAGACCTGCAGAAGACCGTAAAGAAAATCGATGAGGCGTATGAATTTGTTAAGGAAGTTGCGGCAAGCGGAAAACCTATACTTTTTGTAGGCACAAAAAAGCAGGCGCAGACAGCTATCTATGATGAAGCGAAGAGATGTGATATGTTCTATGTAAATCAGAGATGGCTCGGAGGCATGCTCACAAATTATAAGACTATATCAGGAAGAATCAGAAGACTCAATGAAATAAAAACGATGGAAGAAGACGGAACCTTCGATAAGCTTTCCAAAAAAGAAGTAATTAAATTAAGACATGAGATGGATAAGCTTGAGAAATTCCTCGGCGGGATAAAGGACATGAATGGAATGCCGGGAGCTATATTTGTCATTGACCCTAAAAAAGAGAGGATCGCTGTTAAAGAGGCGAGAATCCTCGGGATTCCTATTATCGGCGTAGTTGATACAAACTGTGACCCTGATGATGTGGATTACATCATACCTGCGAACGATGATGCTATCAGAGCTGTAAAGCTTATATCCGGCTGCATTGCGGATGCGGTAATAGAAGCAAAGCAGGGTGAAAGCTTTGACGACAGCGAAGTGGAAGCTTCGGAAGAGGTAGCTGACGCAGAAACAGCTGAAGAGGCTGCTGAGGAAAAAGCAGAAGAGGATGCAGACGAGGAATAATAAAAGGATTACCAAGGAGGAAAAGTCAAATGGCTGTAACAGCACAGATGGTAAAAGAACTGCGTGAAATGACAGGCGCAGGCATGATGGATTGCAAAAAAGCTCTCGTCGAATCAGACGGAGATATGGATAAGGCTGTTGAAATACTAAGAGAAAAAGGACTTTCAAAAGCAGCGAAAAAAGCTGGAAGAGTCGCTGCAATGGGTCTTGTAAAGACTGCTTTTGCAGCAGACGGCAGCGCGGCAGCGATCGTTGAAGTTAATTCTGAAACAGACTTTGTTGCAAAGAATGAAGAGTTTGTAAACTTCGTTGATACTCTCGCTGAAATGGCTCTTAATAACGATGTGGCAGACATGGATGCTTTCATGGCACTTCCTTACGGAGATGAAGGAAGTGTACAGGAAGTTCTCACTAACAAGATTGCTACTATCGGTGAAAACCTCAGCATCAGAAGATTTGAAAAACTGGCTGATCCCGGCGTCGTTTATACAGGATATATACACGGCAACGGAAGCATCGGCGTAATAGTAGGTCTTAAGACAGAGGCGTCTGTGGATGAAGTAGCTGTAGCAGGTAAGGACGTGGCAATGCAGGTTGCTTCAATGAACCCTAAATTCCTGAATGAAAGTCAGGTCGATCCTGAATGGCTGGAATCAGAAAAAGAAATCGCAAGACAGCAGCTGCTCAACGAAGGAAAGCCTGAAAAGATGCTGGACAAGATCATACCTGGTAAAGTAAAGGCCATCTATAAAGAAGTATGCCTCGTAGATCAGAAATTCGTTAAAAACGGAGATCTCAGCGTAAAGCAGTATGTTGACAGTGTTGCAGAAGAAATCGGAAAACCGATCGAAATCTTATCCATGACGAGGTACGAAGTCGGAGAAGGAATCGAAAAGAAAGAAGAAGATTTCGCAGCAGAAGTAGCAGCTCAGATGAAGAGGAAGTAAAATATGGAGAAACTATTCAAGCTTAAGGAACACGGTACTACGGTAAAAACAGAAGCCACTGCGGGACTTACCACATTTTTATCCATGGTGTATATACTTGCGGTAAATCCCAGTATACTGTCGGATGCGGGAATGAACGCGGACGCTGTTTTCACCGCTACTGCCATATCGGCGGTATTGGCAACGTTATGCATGGCTTTTTTTGCAAATTATCCTATAGTTTTGGCATCAGGCATGGGACTGAATGCGTATTTTGCGTATTCCGTGTGTATTCCGCTGGCAGAAGCCGGGATAGATGACGCATGGACGATTGCGTTGACGGCAGTGCTGGTGGAAGGTATAGTGTTTATAATTCTGTCGCTGTTTAAATTTCGCGAAACTCTTGTAAAGAAAGTTCCTGAGAATTTGAAGCTTGGGATTACGGCCGGCATAGGGCTGTTTATAGTTATAGTAGGGCTGGAGAACGCGAGCATGGTTGTTTCTGATGCCTCAACGCTTGTAAGCATGGGAAATATAACATCTCCGCAGTTTACACTTGCTATTGTAGGACTTATTGTCATATCGGTGATGTATTATAAGAAAATACCGGGCTTTATCCTGTGGGGTATACTGATTACCTGGGGACTTGGGATGATAGCGCAGATAACCGGATGGTATCAGGTTGATGAAACCGCCGGAATATCATCGCTGTTCCCTGATTTTTCCAATTACAGCATAATGCCTGCAGCGCCGGTAATGTTCGGGTTTGATTTTTCATATGTCGCGGGACATGTGCTTGAATTTGCCGTAATCGTATTTTCATTTCTGTTCGTTGATCTGTTTGATACAGTCGGAACATTGATAGGTGTTGCAAGCAAAGGCAATCTTCTCGATAAAGACGGCAATCTGCCGAGGGCGGGACGTGCTCTTATGGCAGATGCGGTAGGAACGGTAGCAGGAGCATGTCTGGGAACTTCAACGGTAACAAGCTATGCGGAAAGCAGCTCGGGAGTAGCGCAGGGAGGTAGAACTGGGCTTACGGCAGTATTCGCTGCCGGATTGTTTGTAGTGGCTTTGTTCTTTTCCCCCGTGTTTCTGGCTATACCGGGCTTTGCAACTACTCCGGCGCTCATTTTTGTGGGGCTTATGATGATAGGCTCTGTGAAGAAGATGTCGTTTGACGGCGATATAGCCGATGCAATAGGCGGATTTATGGCATTGATAATGATGCCTTTTACATATTCCATAGCAAATGGTATAATGTTTGGCATAATAAGCTGGGTAATGCTGAAAATATTTACGGGCAAGATAAAAGATATACACCCTGTAATGTGGGTGTCCTTCGGACTGTTCATGCTGAGAGTAGTTACACTTGCCCTGCAATGACAAAAAGGAGTCCCTGATGAAAAAGACATATGAATTAAATATTGCGGGACTTTCTAGAGATCTGCCTCTGTGTCCGTTGGGAGGTGACCTTTATATAGCGGCATTTATCATGTTCGGTGATGTAGAACTTACGAAACGCTGCGCCAGTGAGCTTTTGAAAAAGGCGCCGGAATTCGATGTTATGGTTACTGCGGAGTCAAAGGGGATACCTCTCATGTATGAGATGGCGAGGCAGTCGGGAAACAATTATTACATCGTTATTCGCAAGGAACGCAAACTGTATATAAGGGATGTCCTTGAGGTTAAGGTCAATTCGATAACTACGGACCATGTGCAGACGTTGTGTATAGACGGAGAGGACGCAGATGCTATTAAAGGAAAACGGGTGCTGCTGGTGGATGATGTTATATCTACAGGGGAAACACTGCTTTCCATGGAAACGCTGATAAGAAAAGCCGACGGTGAAGTAGCGGCGAAAATGGCAGTACTTGCCGAAGGAGAGGCAGCAGGACGCGATGACATAATATATCTTGAAAAGCTGCCTGTATTTGACAGCAATGGAAATCCCGTATAAAAAATAAATATCTGCTGTGGCGCAGTGATTCAGCAGAAATATCAATAAGGCGATAATACTCTTATCAAATGTCAAAAGCAGACAGGTAAGGGTATTTTTATTGTATGCTACAACCGCGCCCTGCCTCCTTTATTTTTAAAGAGCGTTTCTGTGATGATTGTACAGAAACATCCATACAGCGACTCCGCATATGATGATATATCCGACTATGCTCCAGAAATCCGGGAGCTGGCTGAAAAAAATGAGCCCAAGAGCGGCGGCAAAAACGATTTGAGTATAATCGAAAACAGATACCTCTCCGGCAGGAGCATGGGTATATGCAGCTGTGATAGCGAACTGTCCTCCGGCTGCGGAAAGTCCTGCAAGAAGAAGCATTGCAGTCTGATATCCAGACATATAATGAAAATCGAATATCAGAAACGGGAGTGTGACAATACAGGAAAAAGCCGAAAAGAACAATACGATAAAAGCTCCTCTTTCACCCCGCTGACCGAGAAGCCGTACGAAAGCATAAGCTATCCCAGCAAAAAGACCGCCTCCGACACCGATAAGAGACGGTATGATGACTCCCGATACGGCAAATCCCGGCTTGACGACGAAAACAGCACCGAGGAAAGCGATGGCGACGGCAGAGGCCTGTACAGGAGTGATTTTTTCCTTCAGGAGAAAATATGAAAATATTATTGCAAAAAACGGTGAAAGCTTATTCAATATTGAAGCGTCGGACAAAACGAGATGATCGACTGAGTAAAAATTGCAGAGTATGCCTAACGTTCCGAAAAGTGAACGCCATATAAGATTGGGCAGATTTTTTTTATTGAATGAAAACCCTTCTTTTGAACGTATAAGCATTATAAGGGCGAAAAAAAATGCCACGAAATTCCTGAAAAAGCTTTTCTGTATGGCGGGAAGATCACCGGACATTTTTACGAACATATTCATAAGGGCGAAAAAAAATGATGAACATATTATATAGAATACAGCTTTATTTCTTTCGCTTGCAGATATCATGATGTTTTCTCCTCTTGTCTTCTGATTTTAAAATTATAAACTAATAGAAGTATAGACCTGTCGGAGTTTTTTTACAAGAGCACTGGTATATTCTATTTTGTAATGATATACTTGGATATGTATTTTGTTTAGGAGATGTAATATGGATTCTGAAAAAATAAAAGAAGGTGTGAGACTTATACTTGAAGGTATAGGTGAAGATACGGAAAGAGAAGGACTCATCGAAACTCCGGAACGCATAGCACGCATGTGTGAAGAAATCTTTTCGGGGATGAAGGAAGACGCCTGCGTGCATTTTGAAAAAAAGTTCAGGGCTTCGGATAATGATATGATAATGGAAAGAGATATCACATTCTATTCGGTATGTGAACACCATCTGCTTCCTTTTTACGGCAATGTACATATAGCTTATATACCGAATGGAAAGGTGGCGGGACTCAGCAAGCTGGCAAGGACGGTCGAGGTGTTTGCTCGAAGAGCGCAGATACAGGAGAATATGACTGCCCAGATAGCAGACGCCATATATGAAGGATTGGAGCCAAAGGGCGTAATGGTGCTTATTGAAGCCGAGCATATGTGCATGACGATGAGAGGGGTGCGCAAACCTGGGACGAAGACGGTAACCACAGTTGCCAGGGGAGCTTTTGAAGATGATGTCGACTTGAGAAAGACTTTTTTTCAGCTTTCGGGAAGAAAATAACGGGAAAGCGACTGTGCGGGAGAGATTCGCAATGAACAGACTGATAAAAATAATAACTCATCCTTTATATGTAAAAAACTACGAAGGGTTGCAGGAGTCGGAAAAAAACAGAGTGTTTTGCGGACACTCTTTTTCTCATTTTCTGGACACGGCGAGGATATGCTATATATATAATCTGGAAGATAATGCGGGCATTGATAAGGAAGTGATATATGCGGCAGCGTTTCTTCATGATATAGGAAGGTACAGAGAAATATGCGCAGATATCCCTCATGATGAAGCCGGTGCTGAAATAGCGCATATAATATTGAAGGAATGCGGATTCAGCAAGCGGGAAACTGAAGATATAACAGAAGCGATAAGACACCACAGACGTAAAGACGGAAATATATATAAAGAGGGAGCTCTGGGCAAATATCTGTACAGGGCGGACAAACAGTCGCGGTGCTGTTTTATGTGTCAGGCAGCAGACGAATGCAAATGGAATGAGGAGATAAAAAATATGGAGATAGAAGTATGATAATAGGAAATAGGGAATTTGATACGGACAGACATTGTTACATAATGGGGATATTGAACGTGACGCCGGATTCCTTTTCGGACGGAGGAAAATATAATAATATCGACGCGGCTGTCAGACGCGCAGAGGAAATGATAGACGAAGGGGCGGATATCATTGACGTGGGAGGCGAATCAACAAGACCGGGATATGAGAAGATATCCGATGAGGAAGAGATAGCAAGGACGGCTCCGGTCGTCGAAAAAATCAGGCGGGAATTTGATATACCCCTGTCTATAGATACATATAAATCAAAGGTGGCTGAAGCAGCCCTTGAGGCAGGAGTGGATCTTGTAAATGATATATGGGGATTCAGATATGATGACAGGATTGCCGAAGTGACCGCAAGGTATGGTGCGGCATGTTGTCTCATGCACAACAGAGATAATGGCATATATGACAATCTTACGGAAGATGTTGCAAAAGATCTGAGAAAGAGTGTGGAGATTGCCGTGAATGCAGGGGTTTCAAATGATAAGATAATCCTTGATCCGGGTGTGGGATTCGGGAAAACTCTTGAGCAAAACCTTGCTATAATCAATCATCTTGATTTGATTAAAGAAATCGGATATCCTGTACTGCTGGGCGCGTCAAGAAAGTCGATGATAGGTTTGAGCCTGGGGCTGCCTGCCGACATGAGGCTTGAAGGTACGCTGACGACTACGGTCATAGGTATGATGAGAGGGTGCTCTTTTGTAAGGGTGCACGATATAAAAGAAAACAAGAGAACGATAAAGATGGCAGAGGAAATTTTAAAAATGTGAAGGAGTGTGATAGCTATGGATAAAATAAAAATCAGCAACCTTGAGGTTTTTGCAAAACACGGCGTTTTTCCGGAAGAGAACGCTTTAGGTCAGAAATTCGTGATTTCAGCCGTTTTATATACTTCTTTACATGCGGCGGGACGCAGTGACAGGCTTGAAGATTCCCTTCATTACGGTGAGGCTTGTCATTTTATAAAGGATTTTACGGAGAAAAACACATACAGATTGCTGGAAAGTATATCGGAACGTCTGGCTGCCGCTCTGCTCGGGAAATATCCGCAGCTGACGCAGGTTGATATAGAGATAAAAAAGCCGTGGGCGCCGATTGGACTGCATCTTGAAAGTGTCTCTGTGGAAATCACGAGGAAACGTCATACGGCTTTCGTAGGAATGGGATCGAATATGGGCGATAAAAAAGGGTATCTGGATATGGCGGTGGAAAAGATCAATGAAACGCCGGAATGCAGAGTAATCAACGTTGCAGACTATATCGTCACAGAGCCGTACGGTGGTGTGGAGCAGGATGATTTTCTGAATTCCGTTATGGAAATAGAAACCCTTCTGTCCCCAGAGGAGCTGCTCAAAAGACTCCATGAAATAGAAGATTCGGCACAGAGGAAAAGAACGGTAAGATGGGGGCCGAGAAGCTTGGATTTGGATATAATATTTTTCGATGATGACATCATATCATCGCCTGAACTGACGGTACCTCATAAGGGAATGCAGGATCGTGATTTTGTATTGAGACCTATGGTTCAGATAGCTCCATTTAAAAGACATCCGATACTGGGCAGAACTGTAGAAGAATTGTATAGGGAACTGAATGCGCAATAGAGGCATAAACAGTTGCAGATGCTGCGTTCGAGACAGAAAGAATACTGAAGATTTCAACTACTTTAAGATAAGTTTAACTTTTGTCAACGAATTAACAAAAAGGTTGCAAAACACGAATCGCTATGCTATATTTGAGAAAGGGTTTCAGGTATTGGAGAGTTTTATGCTAATCGATAGTTTTTTAGTCAGGTGTAGTCAAAATAATGGTTAGTAAAAAATTTAGGAGGATAAATAATGGAGTTTAAATTATCAAAGACACATTTGCTTCAGCAGGAGCTGTACCGCAGGTTCGCGGAGAACGAGATCAAGCCAATAGCGGAAGAGATGGATGAGAACGAAGTATATGATGAGGAGCTTCTGGCAAAGATGCAGAAGTACGGATTTTTCGGAATACCGTATTCAAAGGAATACGGGGGAGTAGGAGGAGACTACCTGAGCTATGTACTGTGCATGGAAGAAGTATCAAAGGTAGACGGAAGTACAGGAATAACGATCTCAGTACACACATCGCTGTGCTGCTCATGTATAGACGGATTCGGAACAGAAGAGCAGAAGCAGAAGTTCTTAAGACCGCTGATAGACGGAAGCAAGACGGGCTGCTTCGGACTTACAGAGCCGAACGCAGGGTCGGATGCGGCAGGACAGCAGACAAACGCGGTATATGATGAAGCGACGGATGAATACATCATAAACGGAGGAAAGATCTTCACAACAAACAGCGGATTCGCGGATACATGCATAGTATTCGCAATGACAGATAAGACGCAGGGGATGAGAGGGATCACAGCATTCGTGGTACCGCTTAAAGACGAAGAAGGAAACAGGACGCCGGGAGTAACGGTAAGCGACAACATCAGAAGAATGGGAATAAGAGCGGCATCTAACTGCGAAGTATCCTATGAGAACGTAAGAGTACCGGCGGCAAACAGACTGGGAAAAGAAGGACAGGGCTTCAAGATAGCGATGAAAGCGCTTGACGGAGGAAGAATAGGAATCGCGGCGCAGTCGGTAGGACTTGCGCAGGGAGCGCTGAACGAAGCGATGACATATGTAAAAGAGAGGAAGCAGTTCGGAAGACCGATCTCGGCATTCCAGACGACGCAGTTCAAGCTGGCGGATATGCAGACAAAGATAGACGCGGCGAGACTTCTGACATACAGAGCAGCGGTAACGAAGGACCAGGGAGGCAACTACGGCTCTGAGGCAGCGATGGCGAAGCTGTTCGCATCGGATATAGCAAACCAGGTATGCAGAGAAGCTGTACAGCTGATGGGCGGATACGGATACTGCAGAGAATACCCGGTAGAGAGAGCATTGAGAGACGCCAAGATAACAGAGATATACGAAGGAACATCAGAAGTAATGAAGATGGTCATTTCGGGCGCCATGAAAGTTAATGCTAAATAGGGCTTAAAAGGACTGTGAAAGGAGAAAGAAATCAAGATGAAGATAGTAGTATGCATAAAGCAGGTTCCGGACACTAACGAAGTAAAATTGGACCCTAAGACCAACAGACTGATAAGAGAAGGTGTTCCAAGCATAATAAACCACGATGACAAATCGGGAATAGAAGCGGCGCTGCAGCTCAAGGAGAAGGTAGGAGGAACGGTAACGGTAGTATGTATGGGACCACCGCAGGCAGATGTAGCGCTGAGAGAAGCGCTGGCGATGGGATGCGATGAAGCATATCTTCTTACAGCAAGAGAGTTCGGAGGATCGGACACATGCGCGACAGCGATAATCATATCAGCAGCGCTGAAGAAGATAGGATATGACCTGGTAATAACGGGAAGACAGGCGATAGACGGAGACACAGCGCAGGTAGGACCGCAGATAGCGGAGAATCTTGGGATCCCGCAGGTATCGTATGCAGAAGAGATAGAGATAAACGAAGACGGAAGCGCGGTGACGGTAAAGAGACAGTACGAAGACAGATACCACATGATAGAAGTGAAGACGCCATGTCTTCTGACAGCACTGCAGGAGCTTGCAGAGCCGAGATACATGCATGCGGGAGGAATAATCGACGCGTACAACAAAGAGATCAAGGTAATGGGCTTTGACGACTTGAAGGATGACTTAAACCCTGAAGAGATAGGACTGAACGGGTCGCCGACGAAGGTAGTGACATCGTTCGGAAAGATGGCAAAGGGAGCAGGAGAGAAGCTGGAGGTAACACCGGAAGAAGCGGTAGCAGCGATAATAGCCAAGATGGAAGAGAGACACATAATATAAAGGGAAGGAGTCAGAAAATGAGTAAAGATATATACGTAGTAGCTGAGCAGAGAGACGGAAACATAGCGAAAGTAACGCTGGAGCTGCTTGGAGAGGCGACGAAGCTCGCGGAAGACATTGGAGAGAAAGTGATCGGCGTGCTTATGGGAGATAAGATCAAAGATAAGGCGCAGGAGATGATAGAGGCAGGAGCAGAGAAGGTAATAGTGATAGAAGATGAGATGCTGGGGGAGTATGTGACGGAGCCGTATACGAAAGCGCTGACAGCGCTGATAAAGGAATACGATCCAAACATCGTACTGTTCGGAGCATCATCGATAGGAAGAGACCTTGCACCGAGAGTAGCGGCAAGAGTCCACACAGGACTTACGGCAGACTGCACGCATCTTGACATAGACATGGAGAAATACATCGAATTCTTAAAAGCGACATCGACAGCGGATACAGCATCGATAGAGAGAAAGCTGGGAATGGAAGACAAGACGCTGAAGATGACGAGACCGGCGTTCGGAGGGAACGTAATGGCGACGATCAGATGCGCGGACCACAGACCGCAGATGGCGACAGTAAGACCGGGAGTAATGAAGGTGCTTGAGCCTGAAGTAGGGAAGAAGGGCGAAGTAGAAGAGTTCAAGGTAGAGCTGACAGCGGAAGACATGAACGTAGAGATAAAGGAAGTACTGAAGGAGACGAAGAAGGCAGTAGACATAACGGAAGCGAAGGTACTGGTATCAGGAGGAAGAGGGATCGGCTCAGCGGACTTCTACAAAGAGCTTCAGAAGGTAGCGGATCTGCTGGGAGGAGAGATATCGTCATCGAGAGCGAACGTAGACGCAGGCTGGATAGCGAAGGACAGACAGGTAGGACAGACAGGAAAGACGGTAAGACCGGAGCTGTATATGGCATGCGGGATATCGGGAGCGATACAGCACATAGCGGGAATGGAGAATTCAGAGTGTGTAATAGCGATAAACAAGAACGATACAGCAGCGATATTTGACGTAGCGGATCTTGGAATAGTAGGAGACGTGAAGGTGATCATACCGAAGCTCATAGATGCTCTTGCCAAGTACAAGGCTGAACACTCCGCTTAGTCTTAATAGACTTAAACAAGACTATGAAAAAAAGTCTGTAGATTGCCTGCAGGCTTTTTTTAATTGACATTTTAATATGGGGGGGGGTATAATTCACAGGAGAGATAATAAAAAGAAGAAAGGAAATCATTCCATGAAGAAGAAAAAATTAAAGAGAGTGTCAGTCCTTGCGCTTTCGCTAGTCATG
>CAYYMY010000035.1:0-13261 GCA_964473095.1 uncultured Oscillospiraceae bacterium
AAGTGCATGCCGACCCGCAAAGGAGGCTGTATTGACTATCTTACCGCTAATACCGAGTTTGATCATATGCTTGATGGCAGCCTGGCATCCGTTGTTTACACCCATTAGGTTTACATCTATAAGTTTGCGTATCTCTTCCGGGTTAGTTTCAAGAAAGGAGTTCAATCCAACTATCCCTGCGTTGTTAATTACAATATCAAGGCGTCCAGTATCCTTTACAGCCTTAACTAAAACCGAATCCACTTGCTCATAGCTTGCTACATCAGCCACGCATGCTTCCGCTGCAAATCCGGCAGATAGAAGCTCATCACATACCTCCTGGCAGTTTTTCTCAACTACGTCGGCAACATAAACTTTCGCTCCTGCGCTTGCAATTTGCAGCGCGATAGCTTCACCAATTCCGCGACTTACTCCGAAAATAACGGCCGTTTTGTCTACAAAGTTAATTTTCATGGTAAACCTCCTTTTTATTGTAACAGTTGATTTGCGAACTTTTCTTTTTTATCAGTTTAATAGATTAAAACATATCAGTCAAGTAGTCCTTTAGTCAATTCGCGTCTCGTCACCAAAATATATCGCTGTAAAGCAAAAACCGAAGGGCTTTGGATTTATATTATGCTCCTTCGGTTTTATTTGAAATTATTTGCGGATATCCGCAGTCTGTATTTGTTTCGCTCTGTACGACTATACGAGTTCGAGGAATACCATTTCGGCGTTGTCGCCCTGCCTTGGTCCAAGCTTAAGTATTCTCGTGTATCCGCCCTGTCTGTCCGCATATTTAGGCGCGATCTCATCGAACAGCTTCGATACTACAGTTTCATCGTACACATATGCCAGCGCCTGTCTTCTTGCATGAAGATCACCGCGCTTAGCGAGAGTTATCATTTTTTCCGCCTGTCTTCTTGCTTCCTTCGCTCTCGTGTCAGTCGTCGTGATCCTGCCTTCTCTGAGAAGATCCGTTACGAGATTTCTCAGCATAGCCTTTCTGTGAGCCGAAGTTCTGCCTAATTTTCTATATCCCGGCATCGCTGAATCCTCCTATTCTTTATTCATCGCTCTGTTTGAGACTTAATCCTAATTCTTCAAGCTTATGTTTAACTTCATCGAGAGATTTCTTACCGAGGTTTCTTACTTTCATCATGTCCTCTTCACTTCTGTGGGTAAGCTCCTCAACGGTATTGATACCCGCTCTCTTGAGACAGTTGAAGGATCTTACGGAAAGCTCAAGCTCTTCGATAGTCATTTCAAGAGCTTTCTCCTTCTGATTTTCCTCCTTCTCTATCATTATTTCCATTCCTTCAGCGGAATCCGTAAGCTCTACGAACAGGTTCAAATGCTCCTGCATTATCTTTGCTCCTATAGAAACGCCTTCACTCGGGCTTACCGAGCCGTCGGTCCATATCTCGAGGATGAGCTTATCGTAATCGGTCACCTGTCCTACTCGAGTATTTTCAACGGTAAAATTCACTTTCCTAACCGGTGTATATATCGAATCCGTAGGAATCACCGATATCGGAGTGTTCTCATCCTTGTTCATATCCGCCGGAACGTATCCTCGTCCTCTCTCCAGATTTATCTCCATTATGAGAGTAGCATTCTCTTCAAGAGTTGCTATATGCAGATCGGGATTGAATATCTCCACATCCGAATCCCCGAGGATATCGGCTGCTGTAACATCTTTCGGACCTATAGCATTTATCAGCACTCTCTTGCTGTTTTCGCCGTTAAGCTTTACTGCCAGTTTTTTGAGATTAAGGATAATTTCCGTAACGTCTTCCTTAACTCCCGGTATCGTAGAAAACTCGTGAAGTATCCCGTCTATCTTTACCGATGTGACGGCAACTCCCGGAAGGGAGCTCAGAAGTATCCTTCTCAGACTGTTTCCAAGCGTAGTACCATATCCTCTCTCGAGAGGCTCCACTACGAATTTTCCGTAATTCGGATCTTCGTTCGAAACTATACATTCGATCGTTGGTTTTTCGATTTCTATCACTAAAAACCCTCCTTTTTATTCCAAAACTGTAACGAACAGTCTCTATACTATTTGGAATAGAATTCGACAATCAGATGCTCTGCTATCGGAGTATCTATTTCCGCTCTGGTTGGCACTGAAAGAACTTTTCCTTCGAGCTTTTCTACGTCCACTGATACCCATGAAGGTACTGTTATCGACATTTCCTTGACTTCCTTGAACTTCGGTGAATTTGTGCTCTTTTCCTTAACCTTTATAACATCTCCGGTCTTTACCGTATATGAAGGTATGTTGACCTTCTTACCGTTCACCGTGAAATGTCCATGGCTTACCAACTGTCTCGCTTCCTTTCTCGACGAAGCGAAACCCAGCCTGAAAATTACATTGTCTAATCTCGTTTCCAATAAAATCATCAGGTTTTCACCTGTTATTCCCTGTTTTCTTTCAGCCTTTTCGAAGAGATTTCTGAACTGACCTTCCTGCAGTCCGTAAAATCTTCTTGCCTTCTGCTTTTCTCTCAGCTGAAGACCATAGTCAGAGAGCTTGCTTCTGCCCTGTCCGTGCTGTCCGGGAGCATAACCTCTTCTATCCAGCGCGCATTTGCTGCCGTAACATCTGTCACCCTTCAAAAAGAGCTTCTGCCCTTCTCTTCTGCATAATCTGCAGTTAGCGTCTGTATATCTTGACATGAAATTTTTCCTCCCTTCTTATTAGACTCTTCTGCGTTTAGGCGGTCTGCAGCCGTTGTGCGGTATAGGTGTGATATCTTTTATCATAGTGATTTCAAGGCCTGCAGTCTGAAGAGCTCTTATCGCAGCTTCTCTTCCGGAGCCCGGGCCTTTCACATACACTTCAACTGTTTTAAGACCATGCTCCATAGCAGCCTTTGCAGCTTCTTCCGCTGCCGACTGAGCAGCAAACGGAGTCGACTTTCTTGAGCCTTTGAATCCGAGGGAGCCTGCGCTCGACCACGAAAGAGCATTGCCCGACATGTCTGTTAATGTAACTAATGTATTGTTAAAGGTAGCCTGGATATGAGCCTGGCCTTTTTCAACATTCTTGCGTTCTCTTCTCTTTTTTCTGACAGCCTTCTTTACAGCTTTAGCCATATCGATCTACCTCCTTTACTTCTTCTTTCTACCTACGGTCTTCTTAGGACCTTTTCTTGTTCTGGCGTTTGTCTTCGTTTTCTGTCCTCTTACCGGGAGACCTCTTCTGTGTCTTATGCCTCTGTAGCATCCGATCTCCATAAGACGCTTGATGTTCATGTTCACATCTCTTCTCAGGTCACCTTCCACCATGTAGTCCGATTCGATGACCTTTCTTATCTTACCGGCTTCTTCTTCAGTCAGATCCTTGACTCTCGTATCAGGATCTATTCCGGTCTTTTCTAAAATCTTTCTCGAAGTCGTCCAGCCTATTCCGTAAATATAGGTAAGTCCGGCTTCTATTCTTTTTTCATTTGGTAAATCAACACCGGCTATACGAGCCATATTTTCCTCCTGTTCCCATCTTCCGTCACGTATCCTCGCCATTACCAATACTGGTGGGTCGTAATATAAACGGGATGTGCTTTAATGTTATAACATAATTAAACCTTAAACAAACTTGTTCTTTTCAATGTCAGCCCTGCTTCTGCTTGTGCTTAGGGTTTTCACAGATAACCATTACTTTCCCTTTTCTTTTGATAACTTTGCACTTTTCACAGATAGGCTTTACCGAAGCTCTTACTTTCATCGTAATATCCTCCTCTACGCTTTGCCTCTCCATGTTATCCTGCCGCGTGTAAGGTCATAAGGAGAAAGCTCCACTTTTACCTTATCGCCCGGGATAATCCTGATATAATTAGTTCTTATCTTTCCGGAAACATGCGCCAGCACCTTATGTCCTGTTCCTAACTCTACAATAAACATCGCGTTAGGCTGTGCTTCTATGACTTTACCTTCTGCTTCTATAACATCTTTCTTTGCCATAAACAAACACCTCGCTTTTACTCCGTCAATGTGAGCAGCTCAGGCTCACCATCGGTTATAACTACAGTATTCTCATAATGCGCCGCCAGCTTGCCGTCCAGCGTCACTACGGTCCAGTCGTTGGAAAGGGTCTCAACATCGTATCCACCTTCACATATCATCGGCTCTATTGCAAACACCATTCCTGCTGCAAGTCTGGGACCTCTCCCTGCTCTTCCGTAGTTGGGGATCTGCGGCTCTTCATGCATATTCTGCCCCACACCGTGCCCTACTAGCTCTCTTATGACGGAAAAGCCTGCGCCTTCCGCCCTCTTCTGTATGGCATGTGAGATATCGGACAGTCTGTATCCTACCTTGCAGAATTTCAGACCTTCGAAGAAGCTGTCTCTCGTAACATCTATAAGCCTTTTCGCCTCTTCGCTTATGCTTCCTACCGCGTAAGTCCTCGCCGCATCGCTCACATATCCTTTATATGTAGCTCCTACATCGACGCTGACTATATCTCCCTCCTGGATGCGTCTCTTTTTTGAAGGAATACCGTGTACAACCTCTTCATTTACAGATACACATGCACTCGCGGGAAATCCTCCGTACCCCTTGAAGGTAGGTATCATTCCGTTTCCAATAATAGTATCTTCCACAAATCTGTCTATGTCGGCAGTTGTCATGCCCGGCTTTATAAAGCTCTCCAGCTCTTTGAGTATAAAAGCGGTAACCTTGCCGGAAGTCCTCATTAAATCTATTTCTTCTTCCGATTTAATAATTATCATGCTCATCCACCTATTATCTCAACAATGGTGTTGAATACATTTTCCAGACCTATGCTGCCGTCTATATGATATATGTTGCCAGCTTTCTCGTAGTAATCTACAAGCGGCTTGGTTTCCTTGTTGTACACTTCGATTCTGTTGGCGGCTGTTTCTTCGTTGTCATCTTTTCTCTGCTCCAGCTCAGCGCCGCACACATCGCATATGCCTTCTTTCTTAGGAGGGATATTCACCACATGATAGGACGCACCGCATTTTTTGCAGACTCTTCTTCCCGTAAGTCTCTTCATAAGCTCATCTTTCTCGACGTCTATGTCAAGAACTCTGTCAACTTTTTTACCCTGAGCCGAGAGGAATCCATCAAGTTTTTCCGCCTGAAAAACAGTCCTTGGAAAACCGTCCAAAAGGAAGCCGTCTTTGCAGTCGTCCGCTTTTAGTCTGTCTGTAGCTATTTCCACTACCAGCTCATCCGGAACGAGTTCACCCTTGTTCATGTACTCCTGAGCTTTTTTGCCAAGCTGTGTTCCTTCTTTGATGTTGGCTCTGAATATATCGCCTGTCGAGATATGAGGAATATGGTATTTCTCAACTATCTTGGCAGCCTGCGTGCCCTTTCCTGCTCCCGGAGGGCCAAGCAATATCAAATTCATTTTTTACCTCCTTAGTTTCGCGAAGTAGCTATTTCAGGAAACCCTGATAATTTCTCATTACCATTTGATTTTCAAGCTGCTTCATCGTATCGAGCGCCACGCCTACAGCTATCAGAAGCGAGGTTCCTCCGAAGTGGAAGTCAAGTCCTCCCAGTTCACTTACTATAGTAGGAAGTATCGCCACCGCCGCGAGGAACAGCGCGCCTACAAATGTGATTCTCGTCATTACTCTGTTCAAGTATTCAACGGTAGCCTTTCCCGGTCTTATTCCCGGTATGAAGCCTCCGTTTGCCTTCATATTCTGCGCAACCTCCATCGGGTTAAACGTAACGGAAGTATAGAAATAGGTGAAAAATATTATAAGCAGTACATTGAATACGGAATACACCCATATGCCCGGAGAGCCCATCGGGGAAAGCCATTTCTCGATCCATGCCGCCGCTCCGCTTTCAGAGTCCATAAAGTATGTTATCGTAAGCGGGAACTGCAGGAATGACATGGCGAAAATTACCGGTATGACTCCTGCCTGGTTTACTTTGAGAGGAATATGCGTAGCCTGACCGCCGTACATCTTTCTGCCGACAACTCTTTTGGCATACTGCACAGGGATCCTTCTCTGACCCTGCTGTACTTCGATTATTCCTATTATTACAACGATACAGAATATCAGGAAAAGTATCAGAGTCACTATGCTCATTTCTCCGTCACTGAATCTTACCCATATTTCCTGGATAGCGGACGGAAGTCTTGCGATGATACCCGCAAATATTATAAGGGATATACCGTTGCCTATGCCGTGCTCGTTTATCTGCTCCCCCAGCCACATGAGGAAAGCAGTTCCGGCAGTGAGCACGAGAACTATTATCGTCACAGAGAACACGTCTGTGCTTATCAGCGCCTGTCTGAAAAGACCTATCGAAACGCCTATCGCCTGTATTACGGCAAGCACAACGGTCAGATATCTCGTATACTGAGCTACTTTCTTTCTTCCCTCTGTTCCTTCTCTTGCCAGTCTTTCAAGAGAGGGAACCGCTATCGTCAACAGCTGAAGTATGATGGAGGCCGTGATGTAAGGCGTGATACTCAGCGCAAATATGGTAAAGTTGCTGAATGCGCCTCCCGAGAACAGATTAAACAGAGCAAAAAGTCCTGTTTCGCTGTCAAAAGTCTGGGATAATACTTCTCTGTCTATACCGGGCACCGGTATCTGCGAGCCGATTCTGAAAATCAGAAGCATAATAAGAGTAAATATTATCTTCTTTCTTATATCGGGAATATTCCAGGCTTTCGCGACTGTTCTGAGCATTTCCATCAGATCACCTCTGCCTTTCCTCCAGCTGTTTCTATTTTTTCAACGGCGGTCTTGCTGAATTTATTAGCTTTCACCGTTAAATTCTTTTCCAGCTTTCCGTTACCGAGAATTTTTATACCGTCTTTGACCTGTTTAGCCATTCCTTTTTCTTTGATTAGTTCAGGTGTAACTACGGTGCCGGCTTCAAATCTGTTCAGATCCTCCACATTAAGACACGTATATTCGGTCCTCCAAATATTCGTAAATCCTCTCTTTGGAATTCTTCTGTAGAGAGGCATCTGTCCGCCTTCGAAGCCTGGTCTTACACCGCCGCCGCTTCTGGATTTCTGTCCGTTCATGCCCCTGCCGGCAGTTTTACCCTGACCGGTAGCTGTCCCGCGTCCCTTTCTCTTGGGCGCTTTCGTAGCACCGGGAACCGCTCTTAATTCATGCAGTTTCATCTTCTTTGCACCTCCTGTCCTATAATTCTTCTACAGTTAAAAGATGCGATACTTTGTTGACAGCTCCCCTCGTTACCGGAGAATCAACCAGTTCAACCGACTGGTGCATCTTCTTAAGTCCTAACGCTTCTACAACCTTCTTCTGTTTAGGGGAAGCGCCAATAACACTCTTAGTCAATGTGACTTTTATCATCTTTGCCATTGCTTCTTCCTCCTTATCCTAAGATTTCTTCTTTTGTCTTTCCTCTTCTTCCGGCAACTTCTTCCACCGTCATGAGCTCTTTAAGTCCTGCGATGGTAGCGTATGCCATGTTTACAGTATTGTTGGAGCCGATGGACTTAGCCCTTATATCCTTGACTCCCGCGGCTTCAAGAACTGTACGAACAGATGAACCCGCGATAACTCCGGTACCCGGGAATGCCGGCATCAGGAGAACTTTTCCTGCTCCGAAAACGCCTAGCTGTCTGTGAGGAATAGTGGTTCCCACAGTCGGAACCGATATTAAATTTTTCTTTGCATCCTCCGTGGCTTTCCTTACAGCTTCAGGTATTTCCTGAGCCTTACCGAGACCTACTCCAACGTGACCTTCGCCGTCGCCAACTACTACAGTGACGCTGAATCTCATGTTTCGTCCGCCCTTAACGGTCTTGGCAACACGTCTGATGTTTACAATGGTTTCGGTCAAGTCCAGCCTTGATGCATCTATAGTATTACGCATTCGATTTACCTCCTGTTAGAATTTCAGACCTGCTTCACGAGCACCGTCAGCAAGTTCCTTAACTCTTCCGTGATAGAGGAATCCGCTTCTGTCAAAAGTAACCTCTTCGATCCCCTTTGCCAGTGCTCTCTTTGCTATAGCTTCTCCGACTGCCTTTGCGGCATTTTTGTTTCCGCCGTATTCTATGCCGGACTTCAGCTCTTTATCTATCGTGGACGCTGAAGCAAGCGTAACTCCATTCACATCATCGATGATCTGAGCTGCAATATTTTTATTGCTTCTGTATACACAGAGTCGAGGCTTTTCAGGAGTGCCGGAAAGATTTTTTCTGATTCTCTGATGTCTGTTGACACGTCTGTCATTTCTGCTTTCTTTAGCCATTTCACATTACTCCTTTCTTTACGACGTAGCTCCGGTCTTGCCTTCTTTTCTGCGTATATATTCACCGTCATACTTGATACCCTTGCCTTTGTACGGTTCAGGTTTTCTGTACGCTCTTATATTCGCAGCGTAATTGCCGACCTGGGCTTTGTCTATACCTTTAACGACTACTGTTGTGGCATCCGGAGCTTCCGTGGTGATCCCTTCGGGGTCTTCCAGCTCTACAGGATGTGAGAAGCCGAGATTCATAACGAGCTTCTTGCCTTTTTTCTCAGCTCTGTATCCGACGCCTACGAGGATAAGCTTCTTTTCATAGCCTTCCGTAACTCCGATAACCATGTTGTTTATGAGAGTTCTCGCAAGACCGTGCTGCGCTCTGTGTTCCGCAGCATCGCTTTCTCTCGATACTGTAACTGTTCCGTCCTTTACTTCTACTTTCAATAAGCTGCTTACCTTTTCCTGCAGTTCGCCTTTAGGTCCTTTTACCGTAACGACATTCCCGCCGTCAACTTTGACCTCTACGCCGGCAGGAAGACTAATCGGTTTTATACCTACTCTTGACATCTTTCATATCCTCCTACCATACATAACAGATTACTTCGCCGCCTACGCCTAATTTTCTTGCTTCCTTATCGCTGATAACTCCCTTTGACGTGGAGATCACCGCGATTCCCAATCCTCCTAAAACTCTCGGAACTTCGTTGGCTTTAGCATAGGACTTGAGACCAGGCTTTGATATTTTTCTGATCCCGCTTATAACTCTTTCTTTATCAGGGCCGTACTTCATAGTAACTCTGATAACTCCCTGCTTGTTGTCATCGATAACTTCAAAGTCTTCGATGTATCCTTCTTCTTTCAGTATTCCCGCGATGGATTTCTTCATCTTTGACGCAGGAATATCAACTGTTGGATGCCCTGCGGTATTTGCATTTCTGATTCTCGTAAGCATATCCGCAATAGGATCTGTCATTGTCATTTTCCGAATCTCCTTCCTCCACCAGTTCGGCAGCATTTGTCCTCACGATTGGCTCCGCAAAAGACAGAGGCATGCTTCAGCCGCTTTGTGGATAGTAGCTCTAACTTATGTTTTTTCAATTACCAGCTTGCTTTCTTAACGCCAGGGATATCGCCTTTGTAGGCGAGCTCTCTGAAGCATATACGACAGATACCGTACTTTTTAAGTACTGAATGCGGTCTTCCGCATATTCTGCATCTCGTATATGCGCGTGTAGAATATTTAGGTTTTCTCTGCTGCTTCACTTTCAATGAAGTTTTCGCCATTTGTTCTTTCCTCCTCTATTTCTCAAACGGCAGTCCGAGACCCGCGAGCAGAGCCGCAGCTTCTTCGTCTGTCTTAGCTGTAGTCGTAAATACGATGTTCATACCCTTGATAGTATCAACTTTATCGTAATTTATCTCAGGGAATATGAGCTGCTCCTTTATGCCCATGGAGTAATTTCCTCTGCCGTCGAAGGAATTCTTGCTTACTCCTTTGAAGTCCCTTACTCTCGGAAGAGCGATATTGAAAAGCTTATCGATAAAGTAGTACATGCTTTCGCCTCTCAAAGTGACCTTCGCACCTACCGGCATACCCTGTCTTACCTTAAAGTTAGCTATTGACTTTCTCGCTTTCGTAACAACAGGTCTCTGTCCTGTTATAAGAGCTATTTCTTCTACCGCGCTTTCCATTACCTTGGCATTATCCTTCGCTTCGCCCAGTCCCATATTTATGGTAACTTTCTCAAGCTTAGGCACTTCCATGGTATTGCCGTACTTGAACTGCTCCATCAGCGCGGGGAACACATCGTTCTTATATGTTTCTCTCAATCTTGCTGTCAAAACCGTCTCCTCCTTTCCTAATCTATCGCAGCTCCGGTCTTCTTTGATACTCTGACCTTCTTGCCCTTTTCAAGCTTATATCCGATTCTCGTCGGTGCTTTTGCTTTTGAATCGTAGTACATAACGTTGGATACGTCTATAGGACCTTCCTGATGCTTTATCTCGGCAGCCTCCTTCTGTGTCTGCTTCTGATGCTTGGTCTGAACATTGACGCCTTCAACGATCACTCTGCCTTCCTTAGGCATTGCTTTCAGCACTTTCCCGGTTTTACCCTTGTCTTTTCCGGCAAGTACTATAACTGTGTCATCTTTTCTAATTCGCATCTCGTACACCTCCTATAATACTTCCGGCGCCAGGGACACTATCTTCATGAAGCCCTTATCTCTGAGCTCTCTCGCTACAGGTCCGAATATACGGGTTCCAACCGGCTGTAAATCTTCCTTTATAACAACTGCCGCATTCTGGTCGAACTTTACATAGCTGCCGTCAGGTCTTCTGGCACCATGCTTCGTTCTTACCACAACGGCTCTGACTACCTCGCTCTTCTTTACAACTCCGCCAGGCGTCGCATCCTTGACCGCGCATACGATAACGTCGCCTATGTTGGCGTACTGGCGCCCCGTTCCGCCGAGTATGCGGATGCACAAAAGTTCTTTGGCACCGGAGTTGTCAGCTACCTTTAATCTTGTTTCAGTCTGAATCATAACCAGCGCCTCCTTTACTTAACTTTTTCAACTACATTCACAAGTCTCCATCTCTTGTCCTTAGAGAGTGGTCTTGTCTCCATAATTCTGACTTTATCTCCTATATTGCACTCGTTGTTTTCATCATGGGCTTTAACCTTCTTGGTTCTCTTTACCGCTTTTCCGTAAAGGGAATGTCTTACGAAGTCTTCTACCGCAACGACAATCGTTTTATCCATCCTGTCGCTTACAACCATGCCGACCATTGTCTTTCTTCTGTTTCTTTCAACTGCCATAATCCATCCTCCTTTCCGTTAGTCCTGAACCCTTGCAAGCTCTTTTTCCCTTATGATAGTTTTAACTCTTGCAATATCTCTTTTAGTCTCACGCATCTTTATCGGATTTTCAAGCTGACCTGTTACGTGCTGAAATCTCAGATTGAAAAGGTCTTTTTTCATCTTCAACAGTTCGGCGTTCAGCTCTGCTTCCGACATTTCTCTGATTTTTTTCAATTCCATTATGCTTCACCACCCTTTGCTAATTCCTGGCCTTTGATGGCAAATTTACATTTAACCGGCAGCTTGTGGGATGCAAGCCTCATAGCTTCTCTCGCCTGTGCTTCCGTAACTCCTTCTATCTCAAACATAACTCTGCCCGGTTTAACTACTGCTACCCAGTACTCAGGAGCACCTTTACCAGATCCCATACGTACTTCGGCAGGTTTCTTAGTTACTGATTTATGCGGGAAGATTTTTATATAAACCTTGCCGCCTCTCTTTACAGATCTCGTCATAGCGATTCTAGCTGCTTCGATCTGATTTGAAGTTATCCATCCACACTCGGTGGCAGTGAGACCATATTCACCGTATGTTATAGTGTTGCCCTTAGTGGCTTTACCTTTCATTCTGCCTCTGTGGACTCTCCTGCGTTTAACGCGCTTTGGCATTAACATGACGCGTGTCCTCCTTTCAATGTCTATTCTTCAGTAGCGGTTTCTGTGTTTTCGGAAACCTGTGATCCTTCAACCTGTGCCTCTGCCGCTTCGGCTGCCTGTGCTTCGGCTGCTTTCTTTGCAGCTTCTTCAGCCGGATCGACTTTCGGAGTCTTTCTGACTCTCGGATTTACTGCCTTAGGAGCCTCAGCTCTTTCGTTTCTTCTGTCATCTCTTCTCGGTCTTCTCTCACCGTCTCTTCTCTGTTTCCTGTCGCCCTTTCTTCTGTCTCTTTTGCCTTCCTTTTCTTCAGGCACAACGCTCTTGAGACCTTTGTCGAGAATCTCGCCGTGGTTTATCCAAACTTTTACGCCGAGCTTTCCGTATGTGGTGTCGGCTTCGGCAAAGCCGTAGTCGATATCCGCTCTGAGTGTATGAAGAGGAACATTTCCTTCGCTGTACTTTTCCGATCTCGCGATTTCAGCGCCGCCGAGCCTGCCGGAAGCAAGCACCTTTATCCCCTTAGCGCCCGCCTTCATAGTCCTGCCTATAGCCTGCTTCATTGCTCTTCTGAAGGAAACTCTTCTTTCGAGAGCCTGAGCAATGCTTTCAGCTGTAAGCTGCGCGTCAAGCTCTGCTCTTCTTACTTCTTTTATATCTATTATTATGGTTTTCTTCGTCATCTTTTCGAGCTCGGACTTGAGGTCATCTATACCTGTTCCGGATCTGCCGATGACCATACCCGGCTTAGCTGTCAGTACGATGACCTTCAGCTTGTTTTCAGCGGCTCTTTCAATGAGCACCTTGGATACTCCCGCCGCATAGAGTTTTTTCTTTACGAATTCTCTTACTTTATTATCTTCGATAAGGTAATCGGCAAACTTATTTTTGTCTGCATACCATTTCGAATCCCAGTCTTTTATTACGCCTACTCTCAGTCCGTGAGGACTTACTTTCTGACCCATCTTTGAACCTCCTATTCCTAATTCTTTTCCTTGAGAGTAACGCCTACGTGGCTGCTTCTCTTCAAAATCATCGACGCTCTGCCCTGCGAGCCTGCCCGCCATCTTTTCATCGTCGGTCCCTGATGAGCATATACTTCGGCTACATAGAGATTATCGGTATTCATTTCCTTGACGTCCGCATTTGCCGCTGCGGATTTCACAACCTTTTCTACTATTTCAGCTCCTTTTCCAGGAGTGAACTTCAAAATGTTCAATGCCTCATTTAAGTCCTTGCCTCTTACCAGGTCGGTAACCGGCTTAAGCTTGATAGGAGACATTCTTACGTACTTTGCAACTGCTTTCGCTTCCATTTTCAATTATCTCCTTTTCTTACTTTGATTTCTTATCCGCGGCATGGCCTCTGTAAGTCCTCGTAGGAGCAAATTCTCCCAGTCTGTGACCTACCATATCTTCCGTAATATATACAGGCACATGTTTTCTTCCGTCATGCACCGCTATCGTATGTCCCACCATCTGAGGGAATATGGTCGAAGGTCTTGACCATGTTTTGATTACTTTCTTCTCGTTAGCCGCGTTCATCTCTTCGATGGCTTTAAGCAGCTTGGCGTTTACGAAAGGACCCTTTTTAA
>CAYYMY010000036.1:0-11520 GCA_964473095.1 uncultured Oscillospiraceae bacterium
TCTTTCTGAAGGTTTTGGCTATCCAGTCGAAAAAATAGTAACATTGCCATTACCTAGAATTGAACTTCTTAAAAATAATGAATATGCTAATGCTGTAAAGAAAAAAATCTTTACAACTTATCCACAGCTTAATTATAAGAAAAATATTCTTTATGTACCTACATTCAGAAAAACACATGATGAAAATTTTATAAAAGCATTATCAGAGCTTTGTAACTCTGTAAACTATAATCAATATAATTTAATAGTAAAACCACATCCTCTAACATCCACAGAAAACTTCTGTGAAAACAATGCCATTATTGATTACTCTTTTTCTTCTTTTGACATGCTTTTTATAAGCGATATAATAATAAGCGATTATTCTTGTATAATATATGAAGCCGCAGTACTTAAAAAGCCTATATATTTTTATACATATGATTATGAAATGTATATGTCATCCAGAGAAACTTATATAGACTATAAAAAAGAAATTCCCGGTCCCATGTGTAATTCTGCTGTCGAACTTATGAAAACAATTTCAAACAACTCTTATGACTACAATAAACTTAACAATTTTTTAAATAAATACGTAGAAATAAATAATGAACATGAAACAGAAAATACAGTAAATTTTATATTCGAGCATAGGAAAATTTAATTCCCCCTACACCACCTCCATCCTGCCGATGGACATTTCATAGGCTGTTTTGCTCATCAGAACAGCCTGAGCAAAACGGCCTGTCACACGTTTTATTATGTTGTTTCCCGGCGCATAATCCCACAGTATCATCCCGGCGCGCCGGTGCATCATTCAAGGTCCAGCCTCATGACTTCGGGGTGACAGTCCACACCGTACTGCGGACACGTAAGACACTCAAAAAAGTTCGGCGCCTCTTCTCTGGGTACGGTAACGAACCCCACCTTTCTAAAAAATCCCGGTACCCGAGCTACCAGAAATATGCGCTTTCCTCCGCGTTTTAAAGTCTCCTCGATTCCGTTATCGAGCAGTGCCCTGCCTATATGGTACTTCCTGTACTCAGGGTCCACTGCGATTCCGTCTACTATGAACTCACCCTGCCTTTTAGCAAGCACAAATCCTCCTACGAGCCTGCTCTTTTCCGACGCGTATCTGTCCGACTTTTCATCCGACTCCGCATCTTCCGTCACCTTCCAACACTGCACCAGATCCGTAGGAATTTCTATATCATCTTCCTCCGGGAATTCCAGATCGTTTTCCATGAAAAACGGCACAAGCCTCTCGTAATCGTCGGTTTCCGCTATTATAAAATTCTTATCCTTCTTATCATGAATATCCGCCATACTGCTACCTCTCTCTATATGCTGTCATAATGCCACGTATCCTCGGATACGAAGACTTCCAGTCTGTTGTGAAGCACGCTGAATTCCAGCGGCAGCTTCTCTCCGTGTTCACCGTCTATATCAGTACTTATATTCTCCGGTGATTCTATCCTTAATTTATCCGTCTGGAAATACAGCACGTTCCTATTCTTAGGATGTCTGCCTTTTATCACTTCAAACAGCAACGGTCCCAGCTCCACCACAGGCATCTTTCTGAATGCCACAACGTCGAGCTTTCCGTCGTTTATGGATGATTGAGGGGAAAGCTTCCTGAATCCGCCTGCCGATTCACCGTTCATCACCACCATGAAGTAAATCTCTTCCTCCATCACCTCGTCAGGAGTTGTGATGGTCACCGGCAGAGCTCTGATCTGAGGTATCTCGGTGATAGCTTTCAGATAATACGCCAGCATTCCCATGGCGTTTTTGAGATTCGTGTCTGTCTTCTGACTCACATCTATTACAGCTCCCAGTGCGGTAACGTTTATGAAATTCTTGCTGTTCACCATTCCCACATCCGCCTTGGTGGTCATGTTCCCCAAGGCTATATCCATCAGATATTCTATGTTGGTCGGAAGCTCGAAGTAATAGGCAAAATCATTTGCCGTACCGGCAGGCAGAAGAGCCAGAGGCAGATGTATATCATTCTTTATCATGGAATTCACACAAATATTGATAGTACCGTCTCCGCCCGCTGCTATTATCCTGCTGTATTCGTCCTGATCCATATGAGACAGCACATCTTCTATGATAATTCCCTTAGCTGCTCTCACCGGCTCAAGCTGAAAGCCTTTTTCCTGACATCTGTCCACTATATAATCCAGGTTGTTCTTGAACACTCCGCTGCCGGAATGCGCGTTGTAATACAGCAGTATCTTATTCTTATTCTTTTTCTTCTCCGTACCCATCTCTGATCATCCTTCTTATGATACCTATCAGATAAAATGAGCCTGCCGCCAGGAGTATGTCCCATTCATCCTTCATCTTCTCCGCAATCATGAGACATTCCTCCGCGGTCTTTGCAGTCCTCACCTTTGCACCTTTCGATTCGAGCAGAGCCGCAAGCTTTTCCGCTTCAAGCTTCCTCGGATTATCCGGCTCCGTCGCTATGATATTATCGGTTATGCCTGTGAAGTGCTCCGCTATCCTGTCTGTCTGCTTATCAGCCAGCATTCCCGTGATCATCAGTATCTTCCTGTCCCCGAAATACTTGCCAACTGTATTTTCAAGGGCTTCAGCCCCCGCTTCATTGTGGGCGCCGTCAAGTATCACCAGCTTCTCCGAAGCTCCATCATCGCTGCCGTATTCTCTCCATTTGAAGATTTCAAATCTTCCGGGCTGCTTTGCTCCGGCAAGTCCCTCATGCAGCTTTTCCCTGTCCAGCCTTATCTTTTTCAGCTTTCTCAGCACTTCCAGTGTTGCAAGCGCCGTTTTCAGATTCTCAGCCTGGTGTTTTCCCGTCATTATCGTTTCAACACCGCTGTAGTCTTTTTCATATATCTCCATGCTCACCTGCTGTGAAAAAGGTGTGTCTTCGTATATCTCGTATCTTATCTTTGATACATCATAAAGCGGGCTCCTTTTTTTATAGGCAGCTTTAGCTATGACCACCGCCGCCTCTCTTTCAGAGACATTGGATATTACAGGACATCCTGCTTTTATTATGCCTGCCTTTTCCGCCGCGATTTCTCCGAGGGAATTGCCCAGTCTGTCCGTGTGATCATAGGATATAGAGCATATCACCGAAGCCAGAGGTGATTTTATGACGTTCGTCGAATCTCCTCTTCCCCCAAGCCCTACTTCCATCACAGCTATATCCGTATTCTTCTCTTTAAAATAGAGAAATGCTATAGCCGTTACGACTTCAAACTCCGTGGGAGATTCAAGTCCTTCGCAAACCATTTCTTCCGCCGCGCCTACCGTCCGTCTGCCGAAACTTTCCAGCTCCTCATCGGATATATCCTCTCCGTCAAAACGTATTCTCTCGTTGAATTTCTCTATGAAAGGAGACGTGTACAGTCCCATCCTGTAGCCGCACGCCCGGAGAGCTTCCTCAAGAAATTTTGAAACCGAGCCCTTGCCGTTCGTGCCGGCCACGTGTATGACCTGCAGTCCCTCATGGGGATTTCCCAGCTTCTCAAGAAGCGCGTTCATCCTCTCAAGTCCGAGCTTCATACCGAATCTGCCGAACTGATGTATCCTGTCCGTTATATTCATGTCTGCAGCCGATGTATCCGCGTTGAATGTCCTGCCTGTCACTTCCGCTCTTCCTCCGCCGGTGAAATTTATCCAAGTTTTTTCTTTACCGTCTCCAGCATGTCGCAGACCTTCTCCAGCATTTCCTCGTATTTCACCTGTTTCTCTCTTTCTTCGTTAACTACTTTTTCAGGAGCTTTGCTCACAAACCCTTCGTTTGACAGCTTGCCTCTTACTCTCTTGACTTCTCCTTCAAGCTTTTTCTTTTCCTTTTCAAGACGTTCCAGCTCGGCTTCGTAATCCATTATATCGTCGAGAGGTATGAATAGCTCTGCTCTCGAAACTACTGCCGACATCACTTCCTCCGGCACATCGCTCTTTTCCTTTACAAAGGTTATCTCGCTGATATTCGCAAGGCTCTTTATATACCTTTCTCCCGCCTTTACGACGTCTTCTTTTCCTTCTGCACAGAGAACTACCGCGCTCAGAGTTTTGTCCGGAGAAGCGTCAGCTTCAGCCCTGATGTTTCTTATGCTCTTTATTATATCCATTGCCGTATTCAGCTTTTCCGTCTCTTCTCCATAGGAAAGCGCTTCGCTGTACAATGGCCATCTTTCCTTTATCAGGAAGCTGTCCGGATTATCCTTTGTCGCATCTTCTTTAGGAAGATATGTCCATATCTCCTCCGTAATATACGGCATGAACGGATGAAGCAATCTCAGCATATCTTTAAGAGCCTTTACAAGCACAGCCCTAGCTACCTTCTTATCCTCCTCATCGTCTCCGTAAAGTCTTCCCTTTACTATCTCTATATACCAGTCGCAGTATTCATTCCAAATGAGGTCGTATGCTCTCTGTCCCGCGAGAGCAAGGTCGAACTTTTCCATAGTCTCCGTGATGTATTTAACAGCATCGTTTACTCTGGAAAGCATCCATTTATCTTCGTCCCTGAGCGCTGCCGCTGAAAGGTCGTTCAAATCCGCCGTTTCCCTGAAGCTTCCGTCATCGTTCTTGAGATTCATGATAACGAATCTCGACGCGTTCCAAAGCTTGTTGGCAAAGTTCCTCGCAGACTCAAGCCTGTCCGTCTTGAATCTCATATCGTTTCCCGGAGTTATACCTGTAGTCAGCATGAATCTGAGGGCGTCGGCTCCGTATTTATCGATTATTTCCAGCGGGTCGATGCCGTTTCCTAGGGATTTGCTCATCTTCCTGCCTTCCGCATCTCTGACGAGCCCGTGTACATATACGTATTTGAACGGTACTTCTCCGATGGTTTCAAGCGCCGAGAATACCATTCTCACTACCCAGAAAAATATTATATCGTATCCTGTAACGAGCACATCTGTAGGATAAAAATACTTTAAATCCTCCGTCTCCTCCGGCCATCCGAGAGTTGAGAACGGCCACAGCGCCGATGAAAACCATGTATCCAGCACATCCTCGTCCTGCTTTATGCTGCTGCTTCCGCACCTGGTGCACTTCTCCGGAGCTTCCTCCGCTACCATGAGCTCGCCGCAGTCCTGACAGTAATACGCCGGTATCCTGTGTCCCCACCACAGCTGTCTTGATATGCACCAGTCTCTGATTTCCTCAAGCCAGTGAAGATATATTTTTTCAAACCTGTCAGGCACATGAATGAGCTTTCCGTTCTTCGCCGCTTCTATGGCAGGCTTTGCCAGCTCCTCCATTTTTACGAACCACTGCTCTGAAAGCATAGGCTCTACGACTGTGCCGCACCTGTAGCATTCTCCTACAGGAATTACTTTTTCCTCTATCTTTACGAGGGATCCCGCGTCTTCCAGATCCTTTACCCATGCCTTTCTGCATTCATATCTGTCCATTCCTTTGTATTTTCCCGCAAGGCTGTTCATCCTCGCGTCCGGGTCTATGCAGGAAAGGTTTTCAAGGTCGTGTCTTTGTCCTACTTCAAAGTCATTAGGGTCGTGAGCCGGAGTTATCTTAACTGCACCCGTTCCCTTTTCCGGGTCAGGATAAGGGTCCGCGATGACCGGTATCTCTCTTCCCACTAAAGGCAGTATTACTTTTTTTCCAACAAGGGCTTTATACCTTTCATCGCCAGGGTGCACCGCTATCGCCACGTCTCCGAACATGGTCTCAGGTCTTGAAGTAGCTACTACGATACCCTCTCCGCCGTCTGCCGCCGGATATCTGAAATACCAGTACTTTCCGTTCTTGTCTTCGTGTTCCACTTCCGCATCCGAAAGAGATGTGCCGCACTGAGGACACCAGTTTATCAGTCTGTTCCCTCTGTATATGAGTCCTTTATTGTAGAGCTGTACGAAGAAATGCTTTACCGCTCTGCTACAGCCCTCATCCATCGTAAAGCGTTCTCTGCTCCAGTCGCAGGAATCGCCCAGCTTCCTGCACTGCTTCGTTATCTTGCCTCCGAATTCCTCTTTCCATGCCCACGCTCTCTTGAGGAATTCTTCTCTGCCGAGGTCTTCTTTTTCAAGTCCTTCTTCTTTTCTTATTCTGTCTACTACTTTTACTTCCGTCGCAATGCTAGCGTGGTCGCTTCCCGGAAGCCACAGCGCACTGTAGCCCTGAAGTCTCCTGAATCTCGTCAGCACATCCTGAAGTGTCTGGTCAAGGGCATGTCCCATGTGAAGCTGTCCCGTTATATTAGGAGGCGGCATCACTATCGTAAAAGGCTTTTTGTCAGGATCTCTTTCTGCCTTAAAAGCTCCGCTTTTTTCCCACATATCATATATGCGGTCCTCAAAATCCTTGGGATCGTATGCTTTCGCTAAATTCTTCTCCATTGCATATATCTCCGTTTTTATTCGTTTTGTCCGCAGTATGCGGAAAATTTACGTACTTATATAAATATACATTGATTGCAAAAAAAAGGCAAGTGCCGCATGACACTTTCCCTTTCCTTATGAGATATACCGCGGTTAAACGCCGCTCTGTCTTTCCGCCGCCTGCACCACATGCTTCATCAGCACGGCGGCGGTCATCCTTCCTACTCCTCCAGGTACCGGGGTTAAAGCTCCGGCTTTTTCCAGAACGCCTTCGGCTTTGACATCACCGCAAAGACTGCCCTTTTCATCTACGTTAATGCCGACATCTATTATGGTCTGCCCTTCTCCGATATCCTCAGCCTTTATGATTCCGGCTTTTCCCACTGCAGCTATGATGATATCTGCATTTTTCAAAGCATTTCTGAAATCCTCCGCCCTCGTCCTGCTGTGGCATATCGTCAGCGTGGCGTTTTTTTCAAGAGCCATCATCGCTGCCGGTTTTCCTATCACGAGGCTCCTTCCGGCGATTGTGACTTTTCTTCCTTCAAGCTCTATACCGTAATAATCCAGAAGCTCCATACATGCTTCCGCGGTGCACGGCGGGAATCCCTCTCCGCTTCCCGTAAAGACCGCCGCCATTGAGCCTGTCGATATTCCATCCACATCCTTTCGCGGATCTATGCTTCGGCAAACTTTCACATCGTCTATATGCGGAGGAAGAGGTCTTAATACGAGTATTCCGTGTACGCTGTCATCTTCGTTGAGCTCACGCAGCCTGCGCAGCAGCTCCTTTTCTTCTGTGTTCTCTTTTAAAGCAACGCTTACGGCTTTTATCCCCGCATCTTCCGCTCTTTTAAACGCTCCTCTCTCATATGCCATATCATCGTGCCTCTCGCCTGCCCTCAGTATCGCCAGCGTCGGCACCGTTCCTCTTTTTTTCAGAGCTTCCGCCGCCACGGCAGTTTTTTCAAGCAGTGAATCCGCCGCTTCAGCCCCTTTAAGCAGCTTTCCCATACAAAAATCTCCTTCTGATGTTTTATTGTCTTTTCAGTCTTTCCGCCACTTTATCGAATATTTCGTCCGCAAGAGTAGTATACTCCATCAGGTACATCGCGCACCTCTGATTGAAATTTTCAGCCTTCTGCCTGTCTTTCATGGATATGGTGTTGATATACACGTTCAGGCTCACTGCCTGGAGCGCTCCCTTGCATATCGCCGCGCTCGCTCCCGCGTCGCTGAGCAGCGCCGGATTTCCCTTCTCGGCAAATTCCCCCGACAGCTCTATGGCACGTCCGCATGCTTTCATGATAGTTAGCGGTACTTCACAAGCTTCGACGAGAGCATCTTCCGTAAGCGCCCTCTTTTCTTCTTTTTCTTCATCCGTGGAAGCCTTTCTCCTGTAGCAGGACATTAGTCTGTCGAATACGTCTATGTCCATCTGAACGAGTCTTAAGAGCCTGCTCTGTATCTCTCTTGCCTCTTTCATCATCTTCATCATCTCGTCTTCGACACCCTTATATTTCTCTCTCCCCAGCGTAAGGGAGCCCACCATATGCCCGAGAGCCGTGCCGAGGGCTCCGGCAAACGCCGCAACGCTGCCTCCTCCCGGCACAGGTTCATTGCTTGCCGCAGCCTCTATGAATTTTCTGCATGATTTATCCGTATATAACATGTGTCCTCTCCATCTCCTTTTCTGAGCTCTTTTGTATTGCCCGCCGCGGCGCTTTCCGGCGGCGGGGCTTGAATCAGGAACTAAACCAGCCCTGTTATCCTTCCTGAATTATCTACGTCAATGTTTTCAGCGGCAGGTTTTTTAGGAAGGCCCGGCATAGTCATGATATCTCCCGTAAGAGCGACTATGAATCCCGCTCCCGCGGAAACCTTGAGATTTCTCACCGTAAGCGTGAATCCTCTCGGCGCCCCCAGAAGGCTCGCATCATCAGAGAAGCTGTACTGAGTCTTCGCAACGCATATCGGAAGATTTCCGAATCCGAGCTTTTCAAGCTGAGCCATCTGCTTTGCCGCCGTCGGCGTAATATTTATATCGTCGGCTCTGTATATGCGCTGAGCGATAGCTCTTATCTTTTCTTCTATTGTCATATCGAGGCTGTATGAATATCGGAAATCCGACGGCTCTTCACAGAGCTTTACAACTTCCTCCGCAAGTTTCACACCGCCTTCACCGCCTTTACCCCACACTTCGCTGAGCACGGCTTTCGCTCCCAGCTCTCCGCATTTCTTCTCGACTAGATCAAGCTCAGCTTCAGTGTCCGCCGGGAATCTGTTGATAGCCACCACAGCAGGAAGTCCGTAAACCTTGGTTATATTTTCAATGTGCTGCAGGAGATTCGGCAGTCCCTTTTCCAGAGCATTCAGATCCTCTTTCTCCAGCTCTCCCTTAGCTGCGCCTCCATGATGCTTGAGTGCTCTCACCGTTGCTACCACTACGACAGCCGAAGGCTTTATGCCCGCCATCCTGCATTTTATATCCAAGAATTTCTCGGCACCCAAGTCCGCGCCAAAGCCTGCCTCCGTCACAACGTAATCCGCCATCTTCATCGCCATCTTCGTCGCCATCACCGAATTGCATCCGTGGGCTATGTTGGCGAAAGGACCTCCGTGGATGAACGCAGGAGTGTGCTCCAGCGTCTGTACAAGATTAGGCTTGAGCGCGTCTTTCAGCAGAGCCGCCATCGCTCCCTGAGCTTTAAGCTGACCGGCGGTGACAGGCTCATCGTCGTAAGTATATCCCACTATTATATTCGATATTCTCTCCTTAAGATCGTCTATATCCTTCGACAGACAGAGGATAGCCATTATTTCGCTCGCCACCGTTATATCGAATCCGTCTTCTCGCGGAGTTCCGTTCGCTTTGCCGCCGAGGCCGTCCGTTATGAATCTGAGCTGTCTGTCGTTCATATCGACACATCTCTTCCACGTTATCTTTCTTACATCTATTTCCAAGCTGTTTCCCTGCTGTATATGATTGTCCAGCATTGCCGCAAGCAGGTTGTTTGCTGCTCCTATAGCGTGCATATCACCTGTGAAATGCAGGTTTATATCTTCCATCGGAACAACCTGCGCATATCCGCCTCCAGCAGCTCCTCCCTTTATTCCGAACACAGGACCTAAAGAAGGCTCTCTCAATGCAACGAGAACATTCTTTCCCGTCCTTTTGAGCGCATCGGAAAGTCCCACCGTCGTAGTGGTCTTGCCTTCTCCCGCAGGCGTAGGGGAAATAGCTGTCACTAGGATGACTTTCCCGTCTTTTTTATCCTTTTTTTCCTCAAGCAGTCTGTAGTCTGCTTTTGCCTTGTAGTTTCCGTAAAGCTCGATGTATTTTTCATCAAGCCCCGCTGATCTGGCGATTTCTCTTATGTCTTTCATTTCCGTTTCCTGAGCTATCTGGATATCACTTTTGATCTTCATTTGATTTTCTCCTTTTAAATAACGGTATTATCCAACAAAAAAGCCGACTGTCCGGACTTTTCTGCCCAGACGGTCGGCTAAATCATCATTATACTTCACGTGGTCATTTCCACTTTATACCGTCAGTCGTATAACGCGATTATTTTACCATGATGGCATCAAATCCGCAAGCATTTTAAGCTCATGTATATCTATCTGTCCAGATTTTTTAAAAAAGTCTTACGATGTATCGGACATATTCCCCTTTCTTTTATATCTTCGTAGTGTGCTTTCGTGCCGTATCCCTTGTTTTTCTCAAAAGCATACCACGGATACTCCCGGGCATATTTTATCATCATCCTGTCTCTCGTCACCTTTGCCATGATTGAAGCCGCGGCGATAGCAAGCACTTTCGCATCGCCTTTTATGTACGATTTCTGAGGGATGTCGAGATCCTCTATCTTCACTGCGTCAAAGAGCACGATATCAGGACCTTCCATGCCTCTATCGGCGAGATTTTTCTCAAGGTCCTTAACTGCTCTTTTCATCGCCAGCTTTGTCGCCTGAAGTATATTTATCTCATCTATGATCTCATGGGAAGCCATCCCTATACCCCAGCCCGCACATCCGGCTTTTATCTCCGAAAACAGCTTTTCTCTGTTCTTCTCAGTTATTTTTTTGGAATCATCGACTCCCAAGACATCGAAATCCTCAGGAAGCGCCACTGCCGCCGCAACTACCGGTCCTGCAAGAGGTCCTCTTCCCACTTCGTCAACACCTGCGATGATTTTAAATCCCTTTTCGTGCAATGCAGCTTCCTCCGATTTCATCTCGGCAAGTCTTTCCCGCTGTTTTTCAAGCCGTTCTTCCTTTGTCATAAAAACTCCTTTGCTGACGTATTCAAGACGTTGAAACCGGTAAAAATTCAGCTCTGAGTCGGCAGCTCCAGCGTTATGCGTCCTATCTTACCTCCTCTGAACTCATCGAGCACCATTTTGCCCGTTCTCTCATAATCTATCCTCTTTCCCGAAAGTATGCATCCGCGTTTCTCTGCGATCTTCTCCATGGTTTCAAGAGAAGTATCTCCCATATCCTCAAGCTTATACCTGTCCTTTAAAAGCTCCGGATATTTTTCAGAAAGCTCTCCTATGAGCTTCATGCCGAGAGTCGGGACATCGAGTATCTCATCCTTTATAGAGCCGCAGAATGCAAGATTCAGTCCCTCTCTTGGATCCTCGAATTTAGGCCATAGTATCCCCGGAGTATCGAGAAGCTGCATGCCGTTTTCAAGCTTAAGCCACTGTTTACCCTTTGTCACTCCCGGTCTATCCCCTGTCTGGGTGCTTTTTCTGCCTGTCATCCTGTTTATCAGAGAGGACTTACCCACGTTAGGCACACCCACTATCATCAGTCTGTACGGCCTTTTTCTGATTCGCTCTTTATTGCTCTCATCCTGCATTTTTTCCAGCAGGGAAAAAAGTTCTTTGATACCGCTGCCGTTCACGCAGTTTGTCGATATGGCATATGCTCCGCCTTTTTTTAATTCACTTTTCCATAACGCCACGGCCTTTTCATCGGCAAGATCGCTTTTATTAAGGATAATCACTCTCGGTTTTTCTCTTATGAGTTCGTCGATTACCGGATTCCTGCTGGAAACAGGTATCCTCGCGTCAGTAACTTCAATTGCTGCGTCCACCAACTTCAGGTTTTCCGATATCAGCTGTCTCGTTTTTTTCATATGTCCGGGATACCAGTTTATATTATTTAAAGTCATCAAATATCTCCATATCATCTTTGATTAAAC
>CAYYMY010000037.1:0-11255 GCA_964473095.1 uncultured Oscillospiraceae bacterium
CTGGCATTTGGCGTCGGTCAGTACAGAAACAGAAAGCCGCGGTAAAAAGATCATGATTGGAAAAGAGAACGTCAGAGAAAGCGATGAAGAATAAAAACATAAGTCTGTTTTGGGAATTTTTCAAAATAGGTATGTTCACCATAGGCGGCGGCATGGCGATAATACCTCAGATACAGCAGGTTGTTGTTGAAAATAAAAAGTGGCTCACAGAGGAAGAAATGATAGACTGCATTGCTATAAGCCAGTCTATGCCGGGAGTTATAGCGATAAACAGCGCAACCTATATAGGGAATAAGATAAGCGGAATCAAAGGCTCGCTGTCGGCGACTTTGGGGGCGGTGATGCCCTCGTTCATGATAATAATAGCAGTTGTGATGTTTCTCGGGGCTATAGGAGACAATTCATATTTGCAGGGTGCTTTCACAGGCATAAAAGCTGCTGTATGCGCCTTGATACTTGTATCCGCCGTGAGACTGGGCAGACAGATACTGCGGAATGCGTTCCAGTGGATACTGGCGGCGGCTTCCTTTGCCGCGGTGGGTATTTTCGGTGTGACGGCGGTCTGGGTGATTCTGGCGGGAGGAATAGCAGGACTTGTATATACCGTGATACGTTCAAGGACATTGGATGAAGATGAAAATGAAGAACATGACGGGGAGGATACGGGGCTATGATATATCTGCACCTTTTTCTCATGTTTTTCAGAATAGGAGTGTTCAATTTCGGCGGAGGTCTCGCAATGCTTCCGCTGATATTTCAGAGTGTGCAGGATTTCGGAATAATGTCATCGGAAGAATTTTCCGATCTTGTGGCATTATCCCAGGTGACGCCTGGTCCTATAGCGGTAAATGCAGCCACTTATGTGGGATTTGATTATGCGGGGATAGCGGGAGCGGCGGTGGCGACGCTGGGAGTATCGCTGCCATCGTTTATAATAATGCTGATCGTCGCAAGGTTTATAAAAAAATACAACAGCAATCGGACGCTGCAGGGAGTATTTTACGGTATAAGACCTGTTACGGTGGGGCTTATAGCCTCGGCGGTGCTTTTTGTGAGTGAGGATGTGCTGGTGAACGGACATATTATATCGAGCGAGATATTCACAAAAGGATTGGCGTATATAAACCTGATACCGTCTGTCTTGTTTGCCGCATCGTTGGTGCTCGCGCTGGCGTTTAAGATAAAGCCGATACAGCTTATGATAATAATGGGAATTGCAGGTGCCTTGTTATGTAGATAGGCGGAGTAAGAGTAATCATCCTGAACGATGATAACAAGATGCTCATTTTGAGGCAGCGGAGAGAGAAGCATTCAAAATCAGAGAGAAACGCTGAAGGCGTTTATATAAATCAAGGAGGAAATCTATATGAAATACGTTAAAATTGAAATGGAAAACGGGGATGTGATGAAGGGAGAGCTTTATCCCGAAAAGGCTCCGAAAACAGTTGAGAATTTTGAAAAGCTTGTAAATGAAGGCTTTTACGACGGGCTCATATTTCACAGAGTTATTCCGGGCTTTATGATACAGGGCGGATGTCCGGACGGTACGGGAATGGGCGGACCGGGATATACCATAGACGGAGAATTTTCAATGAACGGATTCGACAATGACCTCAAGCATGAAAGAGGTGTGATGTCAATGGCAAGGACAATGGATCCGAATTCCGCCGGCTCACAGTTTTTCATCATGGTTGAGAGAGCTCCCCATCTCGATGGGCAGTATGCCGCATTCGGAAAAATCATTGAAGGTATGGAGGCTGCTGATAAGATAGTATTCCAGCCGAGAAACGCCATGGACAAGCCTGATGAGCCGCAGATAATGAAAAAGGTAACGATTATAGAGGAATAAAAAGTATCAGGAAAATCTGATGAACGGGAAAGAATATACGGCGGTCATGCTCGTTGTTTTGCAGAGTACACTTGTATTCTCATTTTTCTCGTAAAATCAAAAGGCAGTCTTGACATATGAAAAGGCAAATGATAATATAGTGCCATATTAATAGTATAAACCGAAGACGAGGGAGTAAAACTGAGGTACGGTTTTGAAGAGAGTCCGGGACGGTGGGAACCGGATAAATGCAGTTTCAGTAAATGGGCCTCTGAGGGCGAGGTGAAAGGAAGACGAAAGTTTACGAGTAGCTGAGACGTGATGCCGGCGTAACGGGCAGGGAGTGTGACGGCACTCTGCAGAGAGAATGCGATATGCATTAAACAAGGTGGCACCGCAGGCTGACGCTTGTCCTTGAATGAGGATAAGCGTTTTTTTATGACCTGCCCAAATCTTCGATTTGGCGCGCAGGTCAAAGGTGCTCTTTGCAGGGACTCCTGAATATAAGGTTAAATACAGGATGCAAAGAAAGAGAGGAAGAAAATGAAAAAGAAAAGTTTAGGTGTTTTGACGGCGGTACTTATGGCAATGACGGTATTGTTCGCGGGATGCGGCGGGGGAAGCAGCAGCGGCGGAGACGATGTAATCAAGATCGGACTTCTTCAGCTTGTCGAACATACGTCGCTTGACCAGATAAGAGAATCGATTATAGACCAGCTTGAAGAAGAAGGATATGTGGATGGAGAAAATATTGAAATAGACTATCAGAATGCGCAGAATGAACAGTCAAATCTGAAGACGATATGTCAGGGATTTGTCGCGGATGATGTGGATGTGATAATCGCAATCACCACACCGGCGGCGCAGGTGGCTATGGGAGAGACTGATGAGATTCCTATCGTGTTTTCGGCGGTTACAGATCCTATAGCATCGGAAGTGGTGACAGATCTTGAAAATCCGGGAGGAAATGTTACGGGGACATCTGACGCTATATCCGTAGAACAGATAATGTCTCTTGCTGAAGAAATCACACCGGGATACGAAACAGTGGGAGCGCTCTACAATTCGAGCGAAACCAATTCCGTATCGGTAGTGGAAGATCTAAAGGAATATGCGGAAGCCAACGGACTGGAGATTGAAGAAGCTGCTATAACGAGCGCTAATGAAATACAGCCGGCGGCACAGAATCTTGCAAAGAAATGCGATATAGTATTCTCGCCTATAGATAATACTGTAGCTTCTTCGATAGCAACGGCAAATGATGTATTTATAGAGAACAAGATACCGTTTTACGTTGCGGCAGACTCCATGGTAAAGGACGGAGCTCTTGCGACATGCGGTATAAATTACGAGGAACTGGGACAGGAGACTGCCGACATGGTAATAGAGATTATAAACGGCGCCGATCCTGCTTCAATGCCGGTCAGAACCATGGAAGATCTGGGAGTATACATCAACAGTGAGACGGCAGACAGTCTGGGAATAGAAATACCGCAGTCGGTACTCGACAGAGCAACAGATCTGGCAAAGGAAGATTTATAGGTTTAAAGGAAGATTTGCAGTATGTTAATAGTTACTTTACTTGAAGCATTGGAACTGGGGCTGATATATTCCATATTGGCCCTTGGCGTATTTTTATCATTCAGAACACTCAATACACCTGACTTGACGGTAGACGGGAGTATAGTTACAGGTGCGGCTATATCGGCAGTGATGTGCAGCTTGGCGGCGGAAATGTCACCGGCGGTTCAGGGAATCATATGCGTGGCAGGACTGTTTCTGGCATTTATTTTCGGCATGGGTGCTGGAGCCATAACGGCTCTGCTTAATACTAAACTCAAGATACAGCCTCTGCTGGCAGGTATACTGGTTATGCTGGGAATTTATTCCATCAATCTGCGCATACAGGGCAGGGCAAACGTGAACCTGACGTCCACACCTACCATATATGATATGGCGGAAGAAAAAATGGGAGATTTTCAATGGAGCTCCTTAATTCTCGGTGTTGTAATAGCAGTGATTATAATCCTGCTTATGTATGGATTTCTTAAGACACGCAAGGGCTTTGCTCTGCGTGCGACGGGAGACAACGAGGAAATGGTGAGGGCAGCGGGAATAAGCAGTGACAACATGAAGCTTCTCGGCCTTTCGGTATCAAACGGACTCGTGGGTCTTGCGGGAGGAATGCTTGCGCAGTATCAGGGATACTCGGATGTAGGCATGGGTACGGGAATGGTAGTCATAGGGCTCGCGTCGGTAATAATAGGAGAAGTTCTCTTCGGAACCAGCAGCCTTATGAGAAGGCTCATAGCAGTGGCCCTCGGTGCGATAGTATACAGGATGGTAATAGGGGTAGCGCTTTATCTCGGTATGCCTCCGACGGATCTGAAGCTTGTTTCGGCAGTCATAGTTACCATAGCTCTTGCCATGGGAATGATGGGAGAAAGCTTTTCCTTTAAATCATTGAAAAGGAAGACAGCAAAGGGAGGCGGAGAAAAATGATAAAGATAGAAAATCTCACCAAGACCTTCGGTAAGGGAACGATAAACGAGATGAAAGCTCTCGACGGAGTGAATTTTCACGGAAAGGCCGGAGATTTCATAACTATAATAGGAAGCAACGGTGCAGGCAAATCCACACTGATGAATTCCATAGCAGGTGTTTTCCCCGTTGACAGCGGTAAAGTGATATTAAACAGCATGGATATGACGAAGCTTGCGGAACACAGGAGGGCGAAGTATATAGGACGCGTGTTCCAGGACCCGATGAAGGGCACAGCTTTTGATATGACAATCGAAGAAAATCTTTCCATTGCATACAACAAGACGAGGAAAAGAGGGTTGCAGCCAGGGATAAGCAAGTCTGACAGGGAGCTTTTCAGAGAAAAACTCAGTCTTCTGAAAATGGGGCTCGAAGACAGGATGAAAGAAAAGGTAAGGCTGCTGTCGGGAGGTCAGAGGCAGGCGCTGACGCTCTTTATGGCGGTCATAGCAAAACCGAAGCTGCTGCTTTTAGATGAACACACGGCGGCTCTTGATCCTTCGGCTGCTCAGAAAGTCCTTGAGCTTACCGATTATTTTGCGGATGATGAAAATATGTGTACTATGATGATAACACATAATATGAAGGCGGCTCTGGAGCACGGCAACAGGACGATACTCATGGAGTCGGGGTGCATAGTTATGGATATAACGGGCAGGGAGCGCGATGAAATGACTGTGGAAAAACTCGTTGAAAAATTCGAGATAGACAATGACAGGATGCTTCTGTAACGTATAAAGGCATAAAGACAGACGATCAGCAGATATGGAAGGTATATATCCGTATCTGCTGATTTTGCTTATTTATTTTTACGGCAGGAAATGATATACTAAAAAAACGATATGCGTATAAATACCATATTTGATTTAAGGAGGAAAAGGATTTTGAGACGTAATTTGGATATTTCAATGTGGATACTTATCGCCTTGTTGGCATTCACTTCGATAAGAACAGGCGCGTTCAGCGATCCCATGGACTGGCTTATGGAAAAGCTCTTGCTTTTGCCGGGAATAGTGCTGGGGCTTTCCATGCATGAATACGCTCATGCAAAGGTGGCGTATAAGCTGGGGGATCCTACTCCGAAGATGCAGGGACGCGTTACGGCAAATCCTATGGCGCACATAGACCCGCTGGGATTCGCGGCGCTGATATTTGTAGGATTTGGATGGGGCGTTCCGGTGCAGATAAATCCGGCCAATTTCAGAAAGAGAAGACGTGATGAACTTTTTGTGTCGGTGGCGGGAGTTGCGATGAATCTTCTGATAGCTGTGGTATTCGCTTTGATTGCGAGAATGCTCATAGTCGTTTTTGGATACGAATTCCTTTCCGGCAGCTTCGGGTATGTTCTGTGGATGATAGTTATCGATGTGATAGTAATAAATCTCGCTCTTATGATATTTAATCTGATACCTTGTCCGCCGCTCGATGGATTTTCCATAATATCAGAAATCTTCAACATCAAGCATACTGATTTTTACTGGATGCTGTATCGTTACGGAAACTGGATACTCGTGGGACTTATAGTGTTCAATATAACGGGAATGATACTTTCGCCATGCCTCAGCTTCCTTTACAATCTGTTGAGCACATGGATAATATTTTAGCGCGGGAGAATATTATGACTGATTATCTTGAAAAACTTAATGATAAACAGAGAGAAGCGGCTGCCTGTACTGAAGGGCCGCTCCTTATTTTGGCGGGAGCTGGAAGCGGGAAAACCAGCACTATGACTCACAGGATAGCTTATATGATAGCTGAAAAAAATGTGAATCCGTACAATATACTGGCTGTAACCTTTACAAACAAAGCCGCTAAAGAAATGAGGGACAGGGTGGAGAGCCTCATAGGGTCGTGTTCTGATATGTGGATACTGACCTTTCATTCGGCGTGTCTCAGGATACTGAGGATGCATGCGGATGTGCTTGGATACGGCAGAAATTTTGCTGTGTACGACCCGACGGACCAGAAAACTCTCGTAAAAAACATTTCAAAGGAACTGAACATTGATACGAAGAAATTTACGGCATCCTATTTTCTTTCAATAATAAGCAAGTGCAAGGAACAGAGAGTGTCCCCTGAAGATTACAGAAAAATAAACGGTGATGATATCAAGAGCGAAACTGTCTGCAAGATATATGAAAGGTATGAAAAAGCCCTGAAGAAAAATAATGCGATGGATTTTGACGACCTGCTGCTCAACGCGATAAGACTGTTTGAACGCGACGAAAAAGTGCTTTTGAAGTATCAGAACAGGTTCAGATACATAATGGTAGATGAATACCAGGATACAAATCAGCTCCAGTATGTGTTCATAAAGATGCTGGCGGAGGCACATAACAACATATGCGTAGTGGGAGACGACGATCAGTGCATATATCAGTGGAGAGGCGCTGATATACGCAATATACTTGAGTTTGAAAAAGACTTTAAAGATGTTAAAGTTGTGAAGCTTGAGCAGAATTACCGTTCCACCTCTACGATACTTGAAGCGGCGCACTCGGTCATAGAAAACAACAGAAGCAGGAAAGAAAAGAAGCTGTGGACACAGAAGGAGCAGGGAGAAAAAATAACCTACTACCGTGCAGGCGATGAACGCGACGAGGCATACTTTGTAGCGGGAGAGATAAACAGACTGAAGACTAATGACAGAAAGTACAGCGATTTTGCCATACTTTACAGGACCAATTCACAGTCGAGAACTTTTGAAGAGGCGCTGTCGAGGCGTGATATACCATACAGAGTGCTGGGAGGTCTGCGGTACTATGACAGAAAAGAAATAAAGGACATGATGTGCTACATGCGTCTTGTGCAGAGCAATGCTGACGATATCGCTTTGATGAGGGTGATAAATGAGCCGAAAAGAGGAATCGGCGGTAAAACGATGGAAAAGCTGAGAGCGCTGTCAAATGTAAGAGGAGAGAGTCTGTTTGAGACGCTGATGGATGATGAAATCATCGGCTCATTTTCTGTAAAGGTATCTTCCAAGATAAGAGGGTTTGCGGAGCTCATAAAGTATTTTTCGGAAGAGCAGACCAACCTGAGAGTATCTGACCTGTACGACGGACTGCTCGTAAAATCGGGATATCTGAAGGCTCTTGAAGAACAGAACACGCTGGAAGCCGAAAGCCGCATAGAGAATCTCATGGAATTCAAATCGGTAATATACGATTATGAAAAAGATGACCCGGACATAACGCTGGCGGAGTTCATGGAGAGGATAGCTCTGCTGGCGGAAGTCGACAACCATGATTCCGATGAGAACGCGGTCGTGCTCATGACTATGCACAGCGCAAAGGGACTTGAGTTTCCATTTGTTTTCATGCCGGGCATGGAGGATGGATTGTTCCCGGGATGGCGTGCTCTTGACAGAGAAGAAGGTCTTGAAGAAGAACGCAGGCTCTGCTATGTCGGAATAACGAGAGCAAAGGAGCGTTTGTGGCTGACGAGCGCGGAGCAGCGAACGCTTTACGGGAAAACGGATTATACGAGAGAATCACAGTTTTTAAGAGAGCTGGATAAAAAGCTGATAACAGGGGATGCTGTATTTGAAAAGAAAAAAACAAATGCTGCCGTGTTTACGGACGGTGTGACATCGCCTGAGCCTTTCAGACCCTTCGACCAGCTTAAATATGCCAGACAGCAGACGAAAAAAACTGCCGACATGATGATGCAGGATTTGAATGCAGGCGACAGAGTTTCTCATCCTAAGTTTGGAGAAGGACTTGTGCTTGAATGTGACGGCAAAATAGCTTCTGTAGAATTCGATACAGGAGTAAAGAAGCTTGCGGTAGGATTTGCGCCTATCAGAAAAATACAGGCGTAGATAAAAAGGGAGACAGATATGGATGATAAAAGACGCCTTATGGAAGAAAAAGCAGCTCTGCTCAATGAAGCTTCCAGGGCATATTATCAGGAAAACCGGGAAATAATGTCGAATCAGGAATACGACAGAATATACGATGAACTTGCGGAGCTTGAAGCGGAGACAGGTATAGTGCTCGCGTCGAGCCCTACAGTAAATGTGGGATATGCAGCTGTGGACAGCCTGCCGAAGGAAAGACATTCTCAGCCCATGCTCTCTCTTGGTAAAACGAAGAGCCCCGAAGAGCTGAAAGCATGGATAGGAGATAAGAAGGGCCTTCTGTCGTGGAAGCTGGACGGTCTCACCATAGTGCTGACATATAATGAAGGAAAGCTTGAAAAAGCCGTTACGCGGGGAGACGGCATAACGGGCGAAGTCATCACAAATAATGCGAGGGTATTCGATAATATTCCTCTCGTAATACCGGAAAAGCGCGAAGTGGTCGTGAGAGGTGAAGCGGTAATAAGCTACAGAGATTTTGAAGAGATAAACATAACCATAGGTGATGCTGATGCCAGATATAAGAATCCGAGAAATCTGTGCAGCGGCACGGTAAGACAGCTGAATAACGAAATAACAGCTAAAAGACACGTGAAATTCTATGCATTCCATCTTGCTGAAGGCGGCAGCTTCAGCGCCAGGCAGGAGCAGATGGAATTTATGAAGTCTCAGGGGTTTGAAACTGTGGAATATGTGCTGACAGACGGAGGAAAGATAGAGGAGGACGTGGCGCGTTTTGAAAAAAATATAGAAAAACTGCCGGTGCCTTCCGATGGGCTGGTGCTCATATATGATGATATAGAATACGGCGAATCACTGGGAAGCACGGCGAAATTCCCGAGGGATTCCATAGCCTTCAAATGGAAAGATGAAATGAAGACTACGCATCTGAAGGAAATTTTATGGAATGTCTCAAGAACCGGACTTATAAATCCGATTGCAATATTTGAGCCTGTACAGCTTGAAGGGACCACTGTGAGCCGGGCCTCGGTGCACAATCTGAGTATAGTGAGAGAACTGGAGCTGGGCGCGGGAGATGAAATAAAAGTATATAAGGCAAACATGATAATACCGCAGATAGCGGAAAATCTTACAAGGAGTGCTTCTCAGAAACCTCCGGCGGAATGTCCAGTCTGTGGAAGCAAAACATATATAGAAAGCGATAACGGAGTGGAAACTCTGCATTGTCCCAACCCTGACTGCCCTGCGAAAAAGATAAAGGCGTTCAGTCATTTCGTTAGCAGGGACGCCATGAATATAGAGGGGCTGTCCGAAGCAACCCTGGAAAAGTTCATAGATGAAGCGATGATAAAGAGCTTTGCTGATGTATTCAGACTGAGCAGATATAAGGAACGCGTAATCGCCATGGAAGGGTTTGGTGAAAAATCATATGAACGTCTTATGAAGGCAGTAGAGAAGGCGTCGAAAACCACACCTGCGAGACTGCTTTCAGCTCTGGGCATACCTAATATAGGTACGGCAAATGCCAGGATGATATCGGAATTCTGTGAGAATAAGTGGGAGCGGATAAGCAGCCTCAATGAGGAGGAGCTCCTGTCCGTGGACGGTATAGGAGAAATTATGGCTGAAGAGTATACCTCTTTTTTTGCTGATGAGAACAACAGACGTGAGATAGATGAAATCTTAAAAGAGGTTACACTGGACGAGTCCTATTCATCAAAAAGCGGAAGCAGACTTGAAGGCCTTGGATTTGTGGTGACGGGGACGCTTAATCATTTTGAAAACAGAGAAAAACTGAAGGCGCTGATCTCGGAGGAGGGAGGCAGAGTGAGTTCGTCGGTCAGCAGCAAGACCGATTACCTCATAAACAATGATGCAGGCTCTTCTTCTTCCAAGAACAGAAAAGCTGCGGAGCTGGGAATACCGGTGATAAGCGAAGACGAATTTTTAAAAATGCTGGATAAAAACTGATGCGAAAGAGGTGCGCGTATGATACTTGAAACGGGTAAGCTGGACAGCGATGTGCTTAAGAAACTCGTGTTCGACAAGATAAAATACAGGAGCAGTGAAGTTGTCGTCAGACCGGGCATAGGAGAGGACTGTGCCGTAGTGGAGTTCGGAGACTATGAATGTGTAATGTCGACAGACCCGATCACATCGGCGGTAAACGATATAGGCAGGCTGGCAATCCATATAACGTGCAACGATATAGCTTCAAACGGCGTCCATCCTCTGGGCATAATGCTTGCCGTGATGCTGCCCGAAGGCACTACGGACGAAGATGTTGAGTACATAATGGGACAGGCGACAGAGACTGCTTCGGAGCTGAATGTTGAAATCATAGGAGGACATACGGAGATAACTCCGGCAGTGAATCAGCCCGTTATAGTCTCCACAGCAGTGGGGAAAACCGTAAAAGGTGCATCGCAGAGCGGCAATGAAATGGAACCCGGCGACCATATAATGATGACAAAATCGGCGGGACTTGAGGGGGTTGGAATCATAGCCTGTGATTACGAGGAAAAATTAAAGCAAATTTTAAGTGAAGAGGAGATTACAAGAGCAAAATCATTTCTTGACAGAGTGAGCGTAGTCAGGGAAGGAATTGCAGCAGGCAAAATCGGCACCCACGGTATGCACGATATAACGGAAGGCGGGATACTCGGAGCCGTCTGGGAAATGTGTCAGATATCAAAGAGAGGCGCCGTAGTCTGGAAGGATAGAATACCTGTTGAAAAGGAAACGAAAAAAGTATGCGAATTTTTTGGGATAGATCCGCTCAGACTGATATCCAGCGGTGCTATGGTGATAATAGTGCCTGAGGACAAGCTTGAAGCCATGAAGCAGGCTATGAAGTCCGCCGGTGTGGAATGCAGCTTAATAGGCAGGATAGAAGAAGAGGAAAAGGGAATAATGCTTGATGAAGGAGGAAAATATAAAGAGGTGATTCCTCCGTATGCTGACGAGATATACAAAGTGGCAGGGAAGAAGTGATTCTCTTATGAAGAACAAGAACGGGGCAGCGGGAGATTTCTTCAGACATCTGCTGACTGAGATATGATG
>CAYYMY010000038.1:0-10876 GCA_964473095.1 uncultured Oscillospiraceae bacterium
TGAGTTCATCTATATATCCGTTTATGATCTTCATTCCCTGATCTATGGTAGCAGCAAATTTTTCTTCTTCAGCAGCTATGACTTTTTTTATCATATCGCTTCTTTCAGCGAGTTCAGGATATGCGTTCTTGGATATGTCGATAACTCTGCCGCACAGCTGGGAGAGGAACGCTCCTTCGATCCCCAAAAGTCTTCCGTGTCTGGCAGCTCTTCTTATGAGACGTCTGAGTACATATTCTCTGCCTTCATTGCCCGGTATTATGGAATCGCCTATCATAAAGGTCATCGAGCGCAGATGGTCTGTTATTATCCTTATGGATACATCGGTATCCGCTTCTCCGTTTTCGTATTCAACTCCTGATATTTCCACTACACCGTCGAGTATATGTCTTATGGTATCCACATCGAATATGGATTCCACACCCTGCATTATGCAGGCGAGGCGTTCCATTCCCATACCGGTATCGATGTTGGGATGCGCCAGATCTGTGTAGTTTCCTTCTTCATCTCTGTTGAACTGTGTGAAGACATGATTCCAGAACTCAACGTATCTGTCGCAGTCGCAGCCCGGTTTGCAGTCGGGAATTCCACATCCGTATTTTTCTCCTCTGTCGAAATATATTTCGGAGCACGGTCCGCACGGTCCCTGCCCTATTTCCCAGAAGTTATCGTCCTTTCCGAGCCTGACGATTTTTTCCTCAGACATTCCGATAACATCTTTCCATATCCTGTATGCCTCGTCATCCTCATAGTATACTGTCGCCCAGAGCTTGTCAGTAGGCATCTTGAGAACTTCCGTGATGAATTCCCATCCCCATGTAAGAGATTTTTCCTTGAAATAATCGCCGAAAGAAAAGCTGCCCAGCATTTCAAAGAAAGTACCGTGCCTTGAAGTATATCCTACGTTTTCTATATCTCCCGTCCTGATACATTTCTGACATGTGGTCATCCTTTTGCTCGGAGGGGTCTGGAGCCCCGCAAAATACGGCTTGAGCGGTGCCATACCGGAATTTATGAGCAGAAGACTTTTGTCATTCTGCGGTATCAGAGGAAAACTCTGCCTTCTGTAGTGTCCTTTTGATTCGTAAAAGCTTAGAAACAATTCCCTTATTTCATTCAGTCCTAATTTTTCCATCTGTAACTTTCCTCCCGATAATTAAAGCTGAAGTTCTTTTATTTCCGATATAGTTTCACTGTAATATCTGGAAACGGCCGGCGTCATTTCCCGGGCTTCATCGTGCTTTCCGGCTCTCAGGGCCTCTGTGATATCGCTTCCCGATTCTGCAAGTTTTGAAAAACCGAGTGTCAGGCACAGCCCTTTCAGTGTATGTGCTCCTCTTTATCGTAAAATTCTTTCAAAGTCATATCCGACATCTCCATTTTTGTACATACATACTTAGTATAATGCCATATTTTCAGCCTTTTATCAAGAAATAAAAAATCTATAGCGGATTCCCACATCGGATTTTCTCTTGCCTGCATATCGTCTATATTTACAAGCAGGCGGCGCATGTTGACGGCGGTGTTTCTCATGATAGAAGCTGAGCGTTTTCCATATATACCACTTCCGCACAGTTGTCATATTTTTTGATAGCAGTTATTGCGTGAAAATTTACATTTTAGTATACTGGATATAGATAAACACGTATTTCAATGTAATGTATACTAGGGTACAAAGCCGTTAAGAAATAGGAGAATTTAATGCTATCTAAAGATTCACGCATGCTCATGGAAAACGAATATCATCCAATTCAGCTTAAAGTGTTTTTTATCATGATAACGCTCTACACCTTTTATTTTACATGCAATAACAACCTCGGTGTCGCAACGGGTGAGATACAGAGAAGTTTAGATTTAAACAACGCGCAGTTCGGTGTCCTTTTCACCATATTTACTCTGGGATTCGGAGCGGGACACTTCTTTTCAGGCTATCTGGGAGACAGATACAGTCCTAAAATGCTGATGTTCATAGGAGCCGTCGGTGCAACGGCAGCCAATACAGCCTTTGCCTTTTCCGGCAGTATGGCAGCTTTTTGCATCTGCTGGGCTGTAAATGCCCTTTCACTTGCCATGGGATGGTCTCCGGGATGCAGCATTCTCTTCAGATGGATACCTAAAAAACGCTGGGGCCTTTTCATAGGGTTTTTCGATGCCTTTGCTTTCCTCGGCGGTATTATAATATATCCAGTGGCGGGATTCGCCATATCCTATTTTTCATGGCGCGCGGCATTCCTGATACCGGCTCTTCTCCTGCTGATATGGACCGTCGTATTCGTCATATACGTGAAAGATTCACCAGTACAGTACGGTTTCAAAGTTGAATGGGAAGAGGACGAATCAAAGGAAAAAGTGACTATAAGAGATTACGGGAATGTTATGAGAAACAAGCTTATAATACTCGTTTCCCTTTCGACGATATGCAGCCAGTTCGTAAGATGGGGACTGGTAAACTGGATAATAAAGATACTGACGGCGTCTGAGAGCGGCGGAGGCTTTGGAATGGCACTGTTCCTCGCCACTTTAACAGCCTCGGCAATGCACTGGGGAGGCGCGCTTTTCTCAATAATTCTCGGATATATATCCGATACAGTGTTTAATGGCAGCCGCTATCAAACTGTTACCGCCGGATTTGCAGTCAGCGGCATCAGTCTTATGGCGATATATTTCTTCGGACTTTTTCTTATGGATATGAACGGTGGCGTATTTTTCATGGCTGTCCTGCTGTTTCTTGCCGGAGGCTGCATACAGGGGGTTCAGGCTCCCCTTTTCAATCTTCCGGGAGATATCCTCGGAACCAGACTTGGAGGTACAGGTGTAGGCATCGTGAACGGATGGTCCTACATAGGAGCTTCATTTGCAGGCATAACCCTCGGTTTTATGATGGACAGCTTCGGTCTTACATCCTGCATCATGCTGATGGCGCTCATATCCCTTGCCGGCGCCGGAATAATCCTTTTCGTCAAAAGGTAGCGTCAATATATCTGCACGCCTCTACAGCTGCATTCGTACCGTCGGCTGCGGCTGTGGTAAGCTGTCTCACGTTTTTGTCACGGCAGTCTCCTGCCGCGAAGATACCTACAGTCATCGTGACGCAGTTTTCATTGGCTTTTATATATCCGTCATCATTCAGAACGACGTATTCTGTAAATATTTCAGTATCCGGCTTGTGCCCTATTGCTATAAAAAGAGCATTTACTGAAACGATTTCATCTTTCGTGTATTTTTTTTCGCTGTCAGCACGTGATATGGTCAGGGATTCCAGTATATCTCCTCCTGAAAGCTTTGTGATTACACTGTTCAGCATAAAATCGATGTTATCTCTCTTTTTTACGGCTTCAACGAGAATATCATCAGCCCTGAAGCTGTCTCTTCGGTGTATCAGAATTACTCTGCGGCATATATCCGAAAGATACAGAGCTTCCTGAAGCGCAGAATTTCCCCCTCCGGTCACCGCAACATCTTTTTCTTTGTAAAATTCTCCGTCGCAGACCGCGCAAAAAGAAACCCCCTTTCCCGTAAATCTCTCCTCTCCTTCTATGCCTAGCCTTTTAGGCTCGGCTCCCGCGGCTATTATCACGCTCCTACCTTTAAAGATACAGTCGAAAGCGGTTTTGACAATGAAGATATCTTTCCCTTTTTCCAAGGAAATAACTTCATCAAGTTCAAACTGAACGGGATATTTCATGAGCTGCTCCAAAAGTCTGTCAGCGAATTCAATACCAGATACGGAGCCTGCCGCCGGAAAATTTTCAACTTTCGGAGACCATGTTATCTGCCCACCGTAACTGTTTTTTTCTATGACGATAACCGATTTTCCGGCTCTTGCCGCATAAAGAGCGGCGGTCAGTCCCGCAGGACCGCCACCGATTATGATTATATCATGCATTCTGCTCTCTCCCGCTATATTCCATTACGAACTTTCTGATTTCTCCCGCTCCCGTGTACTTGCTCACTTTTCCGCCGCTGTTTACGACAAGAGTGGGAGCCTGAGTTATATGGTATTTCTCAACGAGCTCTGCGTTTTCATCGGCTATCAGCTTTTCATAATTAACTCCAGCTTTATCAAGATACCCGTAGGCTATCCTGCAGTTGGGACATGTATTGGTAGCGAATATCATCGTTCTGTTTTCTTCATTGAGCGATGCGTTTTCGTCAGCGCCGCTGATTTCAGTATCGTTTATATTTCTCGTAAGTCGTTCATGAGTCAGAACGCTGCTGCCTATATCGTATTCTTTTCTTTCCTTATATTCCTGAGTTTTGCCTGCATTCCAGTTCTGTACCGGTCTGTAGTAACCGGTTATCCTGCTGTAGACCTCGGTATTCTCTCCGCATTCCGGACATGTGAAGTGTTCTCCGCTGATATATCCGTGATTTCTGCATATTGAATACGTCGGCGATATGGTGTAATACGGAAGTCTGTAATTTTCCGCAATCTTTTTCACGAGATTTGCCGCAGCCTGCCAGTCAGGAAGCTTTTCTCCGAGAAATGCATGGAACACAGTACCGGATGTATAGAGCGTCTGGAGTTCATCCTGCACGTCGAGAGCTGTGAATATATCGTCAGTATATCCTACAGGCATATGGCTGCTGTTGGTATAGTAAGGCTCCCCTCCCGGCTCCGCGGCAGTTATGATGTCCGGGAACTGTTCAACATCGTGTTTTGCCAGTCTGTACGATGTGGATTCGGCAGGAGTTGCTTCAAGATTGTAAAGGTCTCCGTATTCTTCCTGATAATCTGAAAGGCGCTCTCTCATATGGTTGAGTACATCCTTTGAGAACTGCTGACATTTCGGATCGGTCATATCCGCACCTATCCAGTTTGCATTGAGCCCCGCTTCGTTCATGCCTACAAGTCCTATAGTCGAAAAATGATTGTCGAAGGTACCGAGATATCTCTTGGTGTAAGGATAAAGACCTTCCTTCAGAAGCTTTGTTATCACAGTTCTCTTTATCTTAAGCGATCTTGCCGCTATATCCATGAGATGATCCAGTCTCTTGTAAAAATCAAGTTCGTTTTTAGCCTGATAAGCTATTCTAGGCATGTTTATCGTAACTACGCCTATGGAGCCAGTGCTTTCTCCTGAGCCGAAGAAGCCGCCGGATTTTTTTCTGAGTTCTCTTAGGTCGAGACGGAGCCTGCAGCACATCGAACGCACATCGCTCGGCTCCATATCACTGTTTATATAATTGGAAAAGTAAGGTGTGCCGTATTTAGCTGTCATCTCAAAGAGCCGCTTGTTGTTTTCAGTCGGAGACCAGTCGAAATCGCTGGTTATCGAATACGTCGGTATAGGATACTGGAATCCTCTTCCGTTGGCATCACCTTCGATCATTATATCGATGAATGCCTTGTTTATCATCGCCATTTCCTTTTCGCAGTCGCCGTACGTGAAGTCCTGCTCTTTTCCTCCCACTATCGCCGGAAGATCTTTCAGGTCCGCAGGAACCGTCCAGTCGAGAGTTATATTGGAAAACGGTGCCTGAGTTCCCCATCTCGAAGGAGTGTTCACTCCGTATATAAATGACTGTATACACTGCTTGACTTCCTTATAGTCGAGATTATCGACCTTTACAAAAGGCGCCAGATAAGTGTCAAAGGATGAGAATGCCTGCGCTCCCGCCCATTCATTCTGCATTATCCCGAGGAAATTCACCATCTGGTTGCACAGAGTTGAAAGGTGACTGGCAGGTGAAGATGTTATCTTCCCAGGCACACCTCCCAGTCCCTCCTTTATCAGCTGCTTTAAGCTCCAGCCTGCGCAGTAGCCCGTCAGCATGGAAAGGTCGTGTATGTGCATATCGCAGTTCCTATGAGCTGCGCTTATCTCTTCATCGTATATCTCGCTCAGCCAATAATTAGCCGTTATCGCTCCCGAATTGGAAAGGATAAGACCTCCCACGGAATACGTGACCGTAGAATTTTCCTTTACACGCCAGTCCAAAACATTGACGTAATTATTTACAGTTTCTTTATAATCGAGATAGGTGGACTTTATGTTTCTGAGCTTTTCTCTCTGCTTACGGTAAAGGATATAGGCTTTTGCCACACCGTCGTATCCGCCTTTTGAAAGAACCGCTTCAACGCTGTCCTGTATATCCTCAACGGCAACGAAGCCGTCCTTTATCTTCGGTAGAAAGTCTGCCGATACTTTTAATGCGAGAAAATCTATGATGTTGTCCGTGTACTCGGTTTCCGTCGCTTCAAAAGCTTTTTTCATAGCATTTGCTATTTTAGTAATGTCAAAATCAACTATTTTGCCGTCTCTTTTAATAATCTGATACATGTTTCTCTCCTTTTCGATTCAAATGCCTCTCAATTCGACAGTCTCAACAAACTGTCTCGCAGTATCGGCATAATCGTTCATTTCTTCGGGACTGAATGCGGAAAGCCCTCTCGGAACTATAAGGTCTCCCGAATCCTTGAACTGCTGCAGAAAATACTTTTCAGCACCGCTTATCCACTCTGCGATATCCTTGATATCTTCGATTTGATGGATGCCTTTAACAAGCGTGGTCCTGAATTCGTAATCTTTACCGCTTCCCAATATGAAAGATACCGACTCTTCTATCCTGCCTAAGTCTATATCAGGCAGCCCTGAAGTTTCCGCATATTTTTCAGGAGCATTCTTGATGTCCATTGCGATGTAATCAATAAGGTTTTTCGCCGTTAATCTTTTGAGCACTTCAGGATGACTTCCGTTAGTATCCAGCTTTATGCTAACATCGTATTTTTTTATTTTCTCCAGCATATCCTCGAGTCCATGCTGGATGGTCGGCTCTCCTCCCGTTATCACAACTCCGTCGATGATACCCTTTCTTTTTTCCAGGAAATCTGTTATCTCCTCCATATCCAGATACGTATAGGAGCTTTGTGTGTTTCCCGTCAGCACCAGCGAAGCGTTGTGACAGTACGGACATTTGTAATTGCATCCGCTTGTAAATACTGTACATGCCACTTTTCCCGGGAAGTCGAGAAGCGTAAGTTTTTGAAGTCCCGCTATTTTCAAGTATCTCATCTCCTGATTGCGATAAAATCACGAATTTAATTCATTTTAACACATGTTGTGCTTTATGTCAATTTAAAATACTATATATAGTGTAAATAATGGTATATCCGTTCTTGCACAAAAAAGACGACTTTGATTGTTATTTCAAAGCCGCCGTCAGGTTATCTGTATTTTGCAATAGTAACGTCTTTTGTGTTTACTCCTTTTTTCAAGGTGATCATGGGATTTCTTTCACCTCTGAATCCTTATCATGGGTTACACCTGTGTTTTCAAGGCATTTTTTCACTACTATGTATCCTATGCTCATATCAACGGCATACATAGCGAGATATATACCGGTCACAACTTTTGCATGTTTTTTATAATTCCAGTCTTTAAATAGCTTTTTCATGATTCTCCCCTCCCTTTTGTATATATAGATTTTAACATGTTTTGCATATCATATGTGATTTTTTATTATTATTTCAATTAAAGTTCGGCTTTTTATCTCTTTATCATATTGAGATAGTTCCTGTACTCATTGTCTGTAAAACTGCAAAGGTATACATTCATAATGGTATCAGGATGAGATTCGAACCATTCTATTACTTCTATAAGCGCTACATATGCCGCCTTTCCTATAGGATAACCGTTGGCACCTGTGGAAATACAAGGGAATGCCACACTGTCGCAGTCGTTTTCTAGGGCAAGATCAAGGGCGCTGCGATAGCATGATGCAAGTATTTCTCTATCGCGTTCTTCTGTTTCCTCTCCGCCATAAACAGGTCCCACAACATGTATTATATAGTCTGCATTGCTTATATTATAAGCTTTAGTTATCTTTGCGCCGCCTTCTTCGCAGCCGCCAAGTTCTCTGCATTCGTTAAACAATGATATACCGGCGGCTTCATGAATGGCGCCGTTGAGTCCTCCGCCAACGAGAAATGCTTCTGCTAGCTCGATGCCTTCTGACAGAAGTATTTCATCTACTTCCTTTCCTCCGAGCAGCGTTCTGTGCGCAGAATTCACTATAGCGCTGACATTCATATCCAGAACGCTTCCTCTGACGAAAGCGACATGGGATTTAGCTTTAAAATCAGTTATTTTATCCCTTATGCCTTCATTTATCAATATCTTGTTGGAATAAGGATTTATTACAAAGCCGAGGCAGTCAGGCCATTTGTCCATCGATTTCAGCAGCACGTCAAAGGACTGATTTATAGATGAATACGCATCTCCCATGCTGAGCTGTTCTTCACTTGTGAACAGAGGTATTAGATAATGACCATGTTCATCAGCAGGTATATGTTTAAAGCTTATCCCAACATCTTCCCTTAAAGAAAATGTCATTCCCTCACTCAAATCGCCTGCCTCTGCAAGCTGTTTGAGTATTACTTCCGGTATTTCTATAGGAACGAGAAGCTGCATACCGTTTTTCATTCCCTGGCTCAGAGCGTTGAATATCGGCTCTGTCGGCGCATTTTCACCGCAGTAATACCAATTAGCTAAAGCGTGTTCGAGCGCATGCGCATATTTATCGTTCATAAATCTTCTCCTTGCTGTTGTCCTTCATTTGTACCATATGATATAGCTTAATTATATCATACAGAAGCTCTATAAAATAAAAGGTTTAATTCTCAGTTTTTTTATCTTAAAACACCTGCTTCATCTCCCGTATTGTAAAAAATCACTTTTCTGCCATCAAGTTCCCTGTCGAAGTGGGAGCTCATCAGCTCTTCAAAACCTTCGTTGTATTCATATCCCACAAAGTTCCTGCCGCATTGCAGCGACGATATGAGTGATGTGCCGCTGCCGAGGAATGGATCGAGGACAGTTTCTTCTGCCTTGCTTGTCATTAAAATTATTCTCTTTACAAGATCATTGGGATATATAGCAGGGTGTATATACTTTTTGCCTGCGCTTCCTGCTTTGCGGTTTATGTTCCAGAAAGCTCCTCCGCAGATATCTTCGTTCTTATAATATTTAAAGCTCTTCTGAATTTCAGTATCGATTACAAGGTTTTCCTTCTTTGAAAACACAAGCACATACTCGTGCCTGTCAACGATATTTTTATCCCCTGTCGATATGCCTGAGGATTTGTGCCATATGAATATTCCTTTATAAAAGAAACCTCTTTCGCAGCACATCTTTATAAAATCTTTCGGTATAAGTATCACATGCCCGTTTCGAACGCGTATATTGATATTTATCCACAAGCTGCCATCGTTCTTCAGCTTTCTGTAACATTCTCTCCAGGCTGTTTTCATCCTTGAGAGATATTCATCGTAGAATTCCTGTCCTATCTGCCCTTTTTTGAAATAATCTTTCAGATTCCAGTACGGAGGTGATGTGACTACAGCGCTTATACATCCGTCCTCTATCATAGCTCTGCTCCATGGATTTTGTAAGCGCATAATTGCCCGGAAGCAGCGAGTCCTTAAAATCCTGATATGACGTTTCCTATCCCTTTCCCTAATATTGTCTGCTTTTGTTTTTCGGTAATCTTCCTGCCGCTGTGATGCCGACAAGTGCAGATACTACAAGAATCGCAACATATAGCGCAATATCGGAGTCATCACCTGTTTCAGGAGACCGATCATTATTTGCCTGCGTTTCATTTGTGATTATCTGACTGCCTTCGTCTGTTCCCTGATCGCTGTCATTTTCATTATCTCCCATACTTTCCTGTAAAGCTCTGCATATCGTACACGCGCCGTTTTCAAAGGTATGTGAAACCGTTATCTGCACAATATCACTTGCCGGGATCTCGTCTCCGTTTACCGAAACAGCTGAATATCTGAAATAGTACGTGCCTACATCCACGTTCATGATTTCCTGATCACATTTGATCCATATATCATTTTCTTTTTCAGAAGAATATTCCACGTATTGTGAAAGTCCGGTTATACAATGTGAATTTCCTTTTTGTCCTGCTGCAACTGCCGGAGGGTCGTTCTTGATCTGTATATGCAAGGTGGAGTCTTTTTGTATGCTGTAATCCTGAAGAGTATTTCCATCCTCAAGAATTTTACCTGCGAAGATCAGGTTTTGACGTTCACTCGGGATACCTTCCTTATTTTGTATCTTTGCTTTTACATCTTCTATCCTGTCTGTCGGCTCTACTTCAATGGTTATATGCTTTTCCGTATGCGTTTTCACAAAAATCTGCATAGCACTGACATTTACCGGCACGGCCATGACCAAGATCATCGCAGCAGCGATCAATAGAATACGTCTCCTGAAATTTTTCTGCATTTATTATCTGTCCTCTCTTAACTGTATGCTGTATAGTTTATTTATGAAGATAATTATATCATAATTAAAAAATATTTTTGAGTCCAATAGTTAGAGAGGATACGGTAAGCATGTTGTTTGTGACATGCACAATAAAAGAGAGTGCTGTTAATCTTACCTTTCCCTCTCTCTTTCTTTGAATAATTTAAATACATCACATGTTACTGTTAATCACAGCCAACGGCTACGCCTGCACCTACGCTATCCAATTTAAATACATCACATGTTACTGTTAATCAAGTTATGTTAAAAGGCATACGTGAGGGTTGGGCATTTAAATACATCACATGTTACTGTTAATCAGATCTCCCTGTACGCCCAACCTTTTTCCCAGTCGGATTTAAATACATCACATGTTACTGTTAATCTTTAAACCTGTGGGCTACTTCCCATCTGTGCTTATATTTAAATACATCACATGTTACTGTTAATCTGGTTGAACTTACAGATAAAACAATAGATGATTTTTATTTAAATACATCACATGTTACTGTTAATCGGGAGTGGCATAGTCTCCGCCACCGCTTACGCCTGTATTTAAATACATCACATGATACTGTTAGTCACGAGCAGATAGGAGTAACTCCAAGTATTAG
>CAYYMY010000039.1:0-10585 GCA_964473095.1 uncultured Oscillospiraceae bacterium
AGGTATCAGTTCGACTGCGTTTATGAGCAGATCCTTGTCTATGTTTCCCGAGCCTGCTGAAGTTTCTCCCGAGCCTTTGGCGGAGCAGAAGGCGCATCTGCCGAAGCCTTTGGAGCCGTCCCTGTTGGGACACGTGAAGCCCCCGTCGATGGACAGCTTTACGACTTTGCAGCCGAATCTGTCTTTAAGATATGTGTTTATCGTATTTATTCTCAGCTCCTGACCGTCGGTACACCGCTCTTGGGCTTTTCATTGTTGACGGGAGTCTTTTGGAATTGTATAATCGTATACAGGAATACTCAGATACAATCAGACACAAAAAATACCCAAATACCCAGATACTTAGATACCAAAATACAATATACAATACAATATAAAAACAAAAGAAATGAGGAGGCATAACGAAAATGGGAAAGACACTTGCTTACAAGATTCTGGAAAACCATCTTATTGAGGGTGAACTCAGGCCCGGCGAGGAAATCACGATAAAGATAGACCAGACGCTGACGCAGGATTCGACCGGAACTATGGTTTACCTGCAGCTTGAAGCTATGGAAGTGGACAGAGTAAAGACTGAGCTTTCAGTTGCATACATAGACCACAACACACTTCAGACAGGATTTGAAAACGCGGATGACCACGAATTCATAAAGAGCGTAGCGAAGAGACACGGAGTGCTCTTTTCAAAGCCGGGCAACGGTATCTGTCACCAGCTCCACCTTGAAAATTACGGAAAACCGGGCAAAACTCTTCTCGGCTCCGACAGCCATACGCCGACAGGGGGCGGTTTGGGCATGATAGCCATAGGAGCAGGCGGACTTGATGTTGCCGTTGCTATGGCAAGAGGCACTTACAGCCTCATAGCGCCGAAAGTAGTGAAGGTAGAGCTCAAGGGCTCACTCAGACCATGGGTCTCCGCAAAGGATATAATTCTCTATGTGCTCAAGCAGCTCACTGTAAAGGGTGGCGTAGGCAAGATAATAGAATACACGGGAGAAGGAGTCAAGAGCCTTTCCGTTACCGACAGAGCGACGATAACCAATATGGGAGCTGAGCTCGGAGCGACGACGTCCGTATTCCCGAGCGATGAGAATACGAGAGAATATCTGAGACAGGAAGGCAGAGAAGAAGACTACACGCCGATGAGCGCTGACGAAGACGCGGCATACGATGAAGAGCTGACGGTGGATCTCGATGCTCTGACTCCGCTGGCGGCAATGCCTCACAGCCCTGATAATGTGGACAGCGTCGAGAATATAGGAGAGATAAAGGTAGATCAGGTTGCAATAGGAAGCTGCACGAACTCATCTTATACAGATCTGATGAAGGTTGCAGCCATCCTCAAAGGCAGGAAAGTTCATCCTGACGTGAGCCTTGTTATATCACCGGGATCGAGCAAGATACTCGCTAAGATGGCGCAGAACGGAGCGCTTGCGGACATCATAAATTCAGGAGCAAGGATCATAGAAAACGCGTGTGGACCTTGCATAGGAATGGGACAGTCACCTAAATCAGGAGCCGTTTCCCTCAGAACATTCAACAGAAACTTCAAAGGAAGAAGCGGCACACTGGATGCTGATGTTTATCTGGTAAGCCCTGAAACGGCAGCGATATCGGCAGTGAAAGGAGTTCTGACTGACGGCATGGCTTCGGGAGCAGAGCTTCCTGACATACAGGCTACAGATTTTACTCCTAATGATAATTTCATCGTTTATCCGAAGGGATACAACAAAGAAAATACAGAAGTCGCCATGGGACCTAATATCAAGCCGTTCCCGAGAAATACAGCTCTGCCTGAAACAGTTGAAGCTAAAGTAGTGCTCCATGCCGCAGACAATATCACGACTGACGATATCATGCCTTCAGATTCGAGGCTTTTGCCGTACAGGTCAAATATACCTCATCTTGCAAATTACTGCTTCGAGAAAATCGACAGTGGATTCTCGGCAAGATGTAAGGAAGCAGGCAAATGCGCTATCGTAGGCGGCGAAAACTACGGACAGGGAAGCAGCCGTGAGCACGCGGCGCTCGCACCGCTTTATCTGGGAGTTAAATTCGTAATGGCAAAATCATTTGCGAGAATACACAGGTCAAACCTGATAAACAGCGGTATCATGCCTCTCGTATTTGAAGATCCGGCGGATTACGACGATTTCAGCATTGGAGATACTCTCGTGATCGAAAACGCTTTGGAGCAGGTAAAGAGCGGCAGCGTAGAAGTGAAAAATACGACGACAGGTAAGACCTATAATACAAAGACCAACTTCTCAGAGCTTGAGATCGCGCTCATACTCAAGGGCGGAAAGATAAACTACATGAAAGGTTAGGTGAATTGAAATGGAGTACCTTAAAGCATTTGAAGCAATAGTGAAAGAACAGCTTGAGAGAGTGGAGAGAATGAAAAACGCTCCTCAGTCGACTGACTATAAGAGCCTCGATAAGATTATCGTAGGCATTATAGACGGAGACGGCATAGGACCTATCATCACTCAGTCCTGCAAGAAGATCCTCGAGTATCTTCTCGCTGATGAGATCGCGGCGGGAAAAATCGAGCTTCGCGATATAGAAGGACTGACTATAGAAAACCGTGTCGAAAAGATGGAAACGGTGCCGGCAGATGTACTTGCGGCAGTCAAGGAATGTCATGTGCTGCTCAAAGGACCTACGATGACTCCAGGAAAGGGCGACAATATGCCTAACCTTGAAAGCGCCAATGTAAAGCTCAGAAAAGAGCTGGATCTTTTCGCCAACGTAAGACCTGTATCGATACCTGAAAAGAACATCAACTGGACCTTCTTCAGGGAAAATACCGAAGGCGAATATGCCCTCGGAAGCCAGGGCGTGGATATCAACGACGATATTTCCATGGATTTCAAAGTGACCACGACCATAGGAACGACACGTCTCGCCAGAGCAGCCTTTGAATTTGCAAAGGCAAACGGCAATCAGAGAGTTAGCATAGTTACTAAAGCTAATATCATGAAAAAAACTGACGGTAAATTCCTCTCGCTGTGTTATGAAGTAGCGAAAGATTATCCCGAGATCGAAGTGGATGATTACTACGTTGACATCACTGCGGCAAACCTCATAAAAGAGCCGGCAAACAGCAAGTTCAACGTATTCATCCTGCCTAACCTCTACGGAGATATAATCACCGACGAAGCGGCTCAGATGCAGGGCGGAGTAGGTACTGCAGGAAGCATAAATCAGGGAGGCAGATACGCCATGTTCGAAGCCATTCACGGCTCCGCTCCGAGAATGATAACGGAAGGCAGAGGACAGTATGCAAATCCGTCCAGCATAACGAGAGCAGCTGCCATGATGCTGAGACACATAGGATATTCGGAGCAGGCGGCAGCCCTCGATAAAGCCCTCGATAAAGCGCTGGACGGTCTCAATATGACATCAAACAGTCAGGGGAATTCGACGGACGACTTTACGAAGTTTGTCATAGACCACCTTTAAAATATACTTAAGCGGATATCAGATAAAAGGAGCAGGTTATGGTACTTTACAAGCATTCTGATGACCCGAATATCAACGCTCCCATTTCCACAGGGGTGCTCGATAAAATACAGAAAGATATCCTGACCGGTAAACTGAAGCCGGGACAGAAGCTTATCGAGCAGGAACTCTGCAAGGAATATAAGGTGAGCAGGACGCCGGTAAGGGAAGCTCTCAGACAGCTTGAAACCGATGGTCTTGTAGAAAATATCCTCAACAGAGGAGCCTTTGTTATAGGCATGAGTCAGCAGGACTATGAAGATATGTTTGAGCTTCGCAAGATATATGAAGCTCAGGCGACGAAATGGGCGATAGAGAGAATAAACGATGAAGAGATGGATCGCCTTGAAGAAACCTTCGAGTTTATGGAATTCTATACCCTGAGAAACGACATAGATAAAATGCTGACCATAAATACGGGCTTCCATCAGGTAATATACGATGCATCCCACAACAGGATGCTGAAAAATATGCTTTCGTCTTATCAGACGTTTATCAAGTACAGAGGAGAGGAATCGGTGTACGGTGATGATTATCTCTCCACCGTGCTCGAAGAACACAGGGCGATATTCAAGGCATTTAAGGACAAAGATGTGAGAGCCGGAGCTCTTGCTATGGAGATACATATCGACAGGGCGAAGGAACGCCGCTGCGGCAGTCTGTAGCATATTATGATATACTATATATACCTGTATGCGAACTTTTGATAATGAGGTGAAACATGAATATACTTGTAGCTAACGATGACGGTATTGACGCGAGAGGTATACACGAGCTTACAGAGGCGCTTTCACAGGCGGCAGATGTGTATGTGTTTGCTCCTGATTCGCAGCGAAGCGCCAGCGGACACGGCATAACGGTGGCAAGACCTGTTACAGCGGAAGAAGTAAAGCTTGACGGCGCGGTCCTTGCGGTACAGATGTCAGGGACGCCGGCAGACTGTGTCAAGCTGGGAATAAAGATACTGATGAACAAGGGTATAAAAATTGATATGGTTTTTGCCGGTATAAATCACGGAGGTAATCTGGGAACGGATACCCTCTATTCGGGAACGGTTTCCGCTGCCATAGAAGGGAATATATGCGGAGTGCCCGCCGCGGCATTTTCTGTGAACAGCCACGACCCGAAAAATTTTGATTATGCATGCAGGCTGGCTTTGCAGACGCTTGAAAAGGCGAAGGGAAGGATATCGCCGGATACTGTTCTCAATATCAATGTACCTGATGTGCCGGCAGATGAGGTCAGAGGCATAAGATATGCAACGCTTGGCAATAGAGAGTACAGAGAAGTATTCACACCTGAAGACTGCGGAGACGGCAGGACAAATTACAGGTACACGGGAGAGCCGGTATTTTATGAGGGCTTGCCGGATACCATAGACGTTATCGCTATGCAGGAAGGATACGCGACGATAACACCGCTTAAGAGAGATCTGACCGACTATGAGCTTGTGAGCAGAATAAAAGAATGGGGGATAGAATAATGGATTTTTTAACGAGAGACGATACGATATTGGTTGTCATAGACTTTCAGGAAAGACTTATGCCTGTAATGCAGGATAAGGAGGAGCTTGCAGAAAAATCGGCACGACTGATTAAAGGCATGAAGGCGCTGGGAGTTCCCGTGCTTGTAACTCAGCAGTATACGAAGGGCATAGGGGAAACCGTAGAACAGATTTCCGAAGCTCTCGGAGATTTCGAGCATATAGAGAAGACAAGCTTTGGATGTATGAACAATGTGGAATTCGCTGAGATAATAAAAAAATCAGGGAAGAAAAATGTAGTCGTATGCGGCATAGAAGCCCACATATGCGTTATGCAGACAGTCCTGCAGCTCATGAACGAGGGATACCGCGTGTATCTGGCGGCGGACTGCGTATCATCGAGGAATAAAAACGACATGTATTTCGGCATAATGAGAATGAGGGATGTGGGAGCTGTCGTGACGACCTACGAAGCAGTTCTTTATGAGATACTCGTGGATTCGAAGGCGGAAGGCTTTAAGGAAATTTCAAAAATAGTAAAGTAACCGGAAGTGACAGACAATGTATATATTTGATAACGAGATAACACTTGAGAACAGGGAGAAAATGGATGAATATCTTGATTCCTATGAGTATGAGACATCGGGATTATCCTTCTCCTCGCTTTACATGTGGAGAAATATAAATAAATTCAGGTGGGATATAATAGGAGATTATATGTGTATAACAGGGGTAGGATACCTGAGCGATGACGGCGGAGTTCATTCGTTCATGTTCCCGCCGCTCACTAAAACCGGCGCGTATGAGCTGGAGTCTCTGAGAGACACCATATACAGATGCAGGGAGATATATAAAAAAAAAGGCGAGCCGTTCAGCCTGAGGCTCGTACCTGAAAGTATCATGGAGGAAATAAAGAAAGCATGCCCCGAATTTGTGTTCGAAGCTGACCGGGACAATTACGATTACGTTTACTGCACTCATGACCTCGTGGATTTCAAGGGGAGGGCGTATCACAGCAAAAAAAACCATCTTAATTACTTCAAGAAGACGTACAATTACGAATATCAGGAGATGACATCCACCATGGCAGATGAAGCTATGGAGTTCATCAGAGAATTCAATGCCAGAAAAGATGTGCCCGAAAATGAAATGAAGACGCTCAGAATGGAAGAAGAAGCCCTTGACGACGTTTTCAGGAATCTTGAAAAAGCAGGATGCTACAAAGCGGGAGTCATACGCATAGAAGGCAGGATAGAAGCTCTCGCGGTGGGAGGAAGGCTCGGCAGCAGCACTGTGACGGAGCATGTGGAAAAAGCCAACACGGCGTACAGAGGACTTTATCAGGCAATGCTCAATGAGTTCTGCAAAAATATAGCGGGAAGCGCGAAATATCTGAACCGTGAAGAGGATATGGGAATCGCTAACCTGCGTAAGGCAAAACTTTCATACAAGCCTGTGAAGCTTGTGAAAAAGTATATAGGCAAAGTGTAATCGGAAGGAGAACATATTATGGCGGATGTTAACAATTTTATACACAGTATGATAGATAAGGATTTAGAAGAGGGCAGATGTGCCGACAAGATACACACCCGTTTTCCTCCGGAGCCCAACGGATATCTTCATATAGGTCATGCCAAGTCCATATGTCTTAATTTTACAACGGCTGAAAAATACAACGGAAAATGCAATCTGAGATATGATGACACCAATCCTGTCAAAGAAGATATGGAATACGTGGCGTCTATAGAAGAAGACGTTAGATGGCTGGGCTTTCAGTGGGATGAAAGACTGTGGGCTTCAGACTATTTCGATGAAATGTATGAATGCGCCGTTGATCTGATAAAAAAAGGAAAGGCTTTCGTCTGCGATCTTGACGCGGAGCAGATAAGAGAATACCGAGGCACGCTTAAGGAGCCGGGAAAGGAAAGTCCTTACAGAAACAGGAGCATTGAAGAAAATCTGAAGCTTTTTGAAGAAATGAAGCAGGGCCGTTATGATGACGGAGAAAAAGTTCTGAGAGCAAAAATAGATATGGCTTCTCCCAATATAAATATGAGAGACCCTGTCATATACAGGATCGCTCGTGCGCAGCACCATAATACAGGAGACAAATGGTGCATATATCCTATGTACGATTTTGCACACCCTATAGAGGACGCGATAGAAGGCATAACCCATTCCATATGCACGCTGGAGTTTGAGGACCACAGACCTCTGTACGACTGGGTAATCAGGGAAGTGGGCAAATGGGAAAAGCCTCCGCGTCAGATAGAATTCGCGAGACTGAACCTGACCAACACAGTTATGAGCAAGCGATATCTCAAGGCGATGGTTGAAGACGGCAGCGTAGACGGATGGGACGATCCGAGAATGCCGACTATAGCAGGAATAAGGAGAAGAGGATATACTCCTGAAGCGGTAAGGGACTTCTGCGAAAGGATAGGAGTGTCGAAAGCGAACAGCACAGTGGACGTGGGCATACTGGAGCACTGTGCGAGAGAAGATCTGAAGAGCAGAGTGGAGAGCAGGAACGTGGTCGAAAATCCTATCAAAGTGGTGATAACCAATTATCCTGAAGACAGCTCGGAGGAGATAGAGATCGAAAACAACAGGGAAAACGAAGAACTCGGCTTTAGAAAAGTTCCGTTCAGCCGTGAGCTCTACGTTGACGGCGATGATTTCATGGAAGTGCCTGTGAAAAAGTATTTCAGACTGTTCCCCGGCAATGAAGTACGCTTCAAGGGCGCTTACTTCATAAAGTGTAATGAAGTAGTAAAAAGCGAAGACGGCTCGGTGAAAGAGCTTCTGTGCACATACGACCCTGAGACAAGAAGCGGAAGCGGCTTTGAAGGGAGGAAAGTGAAGGGCACGATACACTGGGTCGACGCCGGAACAGCGGTGAAGATAAAAATAAGAAATTACGACTATCTCATGATAGACGATGAGAACGGCGAACAGAAGCTGAATCCGGATTCTCTCAAAGAAAGCTATGGATATGCGGAGCCCTCCGTAATGGATGCCAAACCGGGTGAAAGATTCCAGTTTTTCAGAAAGGGATATTATATAGCCGATGAAAAGCTGACCACCGATGATGAAAAGATATTTAACAAAATAGTAGGACTGAAAAGCTCGTGGAAAAAATAAATCGATATGAAAGGTTAAAGCTATGGATTATTACAAAGAATCGCTGAAGATGCATGAAGAGCATAAAGGTAAAATGGCGGTGGTAAGCAAGGTAAAAGTGGAAAACAAAGATGACCTGTCAACTGCCTATACGCCGGGTGTTGCCGAGCCATGCAGAAGGATAAAGGAAAATCCCGAAGATGTATATAGATATACAAACAAATCAAACATAGTAGCCGTCGTATCGGACGGCTCCGCCGTGCTTGGGCTCGGTAACATAGGAGGACTTGCATCCATCCCCGTAATGGACGGGAAATCCCTTCTCTTCAAAGAATTCGCAGGTATAGATGCTTTTCCTGTATGTCTTGAAACGCAGGATGTGGATGAAATAGTGAGCATAGTAAAGAATATAGCGCCTACGCTCGGAGGAATAAATCTGGAGGATATTTCCGCGCCGAGATGCTTTGAGATAGAGGAAAAGCTACAGGCACAGGTAGATATACCAGTGTTCCATGATGACCAGCACGGGACGGCTGTTGTAGTTTCCGCCGCGGTTATAAATGCCGCGAAGCTTACGAAGAGAGAGCTGTCTTCAATGAAGGCGGTAATAAACGGAGCCGGAGCCGCAGGTACGGCTATTGCGAGTATGCTCATAAATCTCGGCATAAAAGATATCATAGCCTGCGACAGCAAAGGCATACTGACAAGAGACAGAGGTGATCTCAACGAAGCAAAGAAAAGACTTGCCGCGATCACAAACGAAGAACAGATATCGGGCAGTCTGTCAGTTGCGGTCAAAGACAGGGATTTATTCATAGGAGTTTCGGCTGCAAGGGTGCTTACGGAAGAAATGGTGAAGAGCATGAACAAAGACGCGATAATATTCGCCATGGCAAATCCGGAGCCGGAGATACTTCCAGACGCAGCTCTCAGGGCAGGCGCGGCGGTAGTGGGAACGGGAAGGTCCGATTACCCTAATCAGATAAACAACGTGCTCATATTCCCGGGACTGTTCAAGGGAGCCCTTGCCGCAAGGGCAAAGAGAATAACTGAAGAAATGAAGACCGCGGCAGCCTACGCCCTTGCCGGTATAATAGGCGAAGATGAGCTTTCCGCGGATTATATAATACCGAGTGCTTTCCACCCCGGCGCGGCGGATACTGTAGCAGTCGCTGTAGAAAAGGCGTGGAAGGATAATAATTAGTCTTTAGAGCTGTCGTCAGGATTTTCGGTTTCGGCAGCTTTTTGATTGTTCATTCTTCCTTCCCGGCTGTTGGCCCATTTGATGACGAAAATCTGTATGATTCCCGCGGCAGGAACGGCGAGGAGCATTCCCAGGACGCCCCCGAAATAACCGAATACGCTTACGGCAAGAAGCACCATGAGGGGATGAAGTCCTGTCGAAGTGCCGACCACCTTGGGATAGATTATGTTGGAATCTATCTGCTGCACCACCAGGAGTATGATGACGGCGATGGCTCCGTGCCAGAAGCCTCCGGTGTATATTCCCATCAGGAATGCAGGTATCATTCCAAGGACTGGTCCGAAGTAAGGTATGATGTTTGCAATGCCGGCGAACACACCGATAAAGACTGCTGCCTCAAGACCAAGCGCTGACAGTCCTATTGATGAGAGGATAGCTACGAACAGCGAGTCGAGCAGAGCTCCTCTTATGAATTTGGAAAGAACAACGTTTATTTCTCCAAGAGCTTCCGTAAGTACAGCGTTTCCTTTCTGAGGAAGAGTGAGCTGGAGGAATTTTCGCCACAGTCCAAGGAAGAAATTTTTGTCCTTCATCAGATAAATGCTTATGATTATACCGACGACCACATCGACCACGTTACCGCCGATGTTGGTGAAAAATGTGATGACGGATGTGGCGCTTACGTTGTCGCTGAGCCATGTCATCAGGTAGCTTGTGAAATCGGTGACTTTATCCGATACCAGGCTGCTTCCGATATTGTTCGAAATCCAGTTTTTGATGGACTGTTCGTAATTGGTTATGACGGATACGATATTATCGGCAAGCGATGATATGTCCGTTATGACAACATGACCTACAATCATTACGAGAAAACCGTATATGATTGCTATGACAGCGGCGATCACGAGCATATATGTGATGATGACGCTTATCAGGTGCCCTCTGTTTCGCTTCTTTTCAGCTTTTATCGGATCCTCCGGCATATTCCCCAGCTTCATCATCAGCTTATTGTCGATTAGAGATACAAGGGGATTAAGCAGATATGCAAGTATGAGACCGATTATGAGCGGCTGAAATGCGCCGGCGAGAATGGAAAGCGCATTCATAAGCGTGGATGATACAGTATCTATATTGATTATGACAACGTACAGTATATAGAGAAGAACAGCGTTGAACAGAATGAATACGCTTCTCCTGATAAATGCGTTGTCTTTCATTATTTCCTTCAGTTTTTCCATACTCTTTCCTCCGATTTGAGTTTATTATATACT
>CAYYMY010000040.1:0-10339 GCA_964473095.1 uncultured Oscillospiraceae bacterium
AAATCCCTAGAGCTGCCGCTCTGGGGATTTCGTTTTCACACACTCGATTAGATCAATAAGTCAGATGTTCTCGCACATTTCTGCGACTTTTATCATGACAGCACATTCTATTCTTTTTCTGTGAAGCTGACAGCCGAGGTTGTATATACCGTTTATGCTGCCGGTAGTATGATAAGCGTTGGCTGCACATCCTCCGCTGCAGTAGAGTTTAGCGAAACAGTCATTGCATTCTTTGTGGGAATATACGTTGCACCCCCTGAATTCATCGCATATTTGTTCGTTTACTATTCCGTCGTATATATTGCCGAGGAGAAATTTTTCATCACCGACAAATTGATGACATGGATACAGATCGCCTGAAGGGGTTACAGCAACGTATTCAGCGCCTACTCCGCATCCTGATATGCGTTTTACGATACAAGGACCTCCTTCAAGGTCTATCACATAGTGATAAAAATTGAAATCGCTTCCGTCCTTTTTTCTTTTTCTTTCTACCATTTCGCATGCAAGTCGTTCGTATTCAGAGAGGAGCTTTGGAATATCCTCTTCTTTCAGTTCGTATGGAGCATCAGGAGGTGCAACTACAGGCTCTATAGATATTTCCTTGAAACCCAGATCTGCCATGTGGAGTATGTCTTCGGCAAAATCAGTGTTGCGATGGGTATATGTGCCGCGTATATAGTAGTTTTGCTGGCTGCGTGAGTCGGCAAGTTTTTTGAACGAAGAAATGATTTTATCGTATGTACCCTGACCATCGGGAGTTTTCCGCATGAGATCATTTATTTCTTTTCTTCCATCGAGGCTTATGACTACGTTCCCCATTTCTTTATTGAGAAAATCGATAGCTTCGTCATCGAGTAGAATGCCGTTTGTGGTCAGAGTAAAACGAAATTGTTTGCCGGATTCTTTTTCTCTTGAACGTCCATAGGAAACCAGTTCTTTTACTACATCGAAGTTTAGCAAAGGCTCTCCGCCGAAGAAATCAACTTCAAGATTGTGTCTGGCGCCGGAGTTTTCAATCAGCCAGTCGAGAGCACGTTTCCCTGTTTCAAGATCCATAATAGCTGCTTCTCTCCTGTATTCTCCTTTTCCTGCAAAACAGTACTCGCACGTCATATTGCAGGCGTGAGCTACATGTAGGCATATTGCCTTTACTACTGACTGACGCTTTTTGAAATCCGGAGCCTGACCTGAAAAGATATCTTTTGTAAAAAGCTTGTTTTCTTTTACAAGTGCTTCTATATCCGCGATCACGTCCTCAATATCTTCACGCGTCACATTATGCTTTTCGGATATGGAGGATACGATACTGTCTTTAGTGCTGTATTCATACATGGATATTATATCGTAAGCAACATCGTCTACGGTATGTATGCAGCCGCTCTCAGAATCTATGATTATGTTGTAGCCGTTAAGCTTGTACTGGTGTACCATGTGAGCAATTCCTTTCGTGAAGTTATATAGACAAGAAAATAGCTGCATTCAGCTTTTGAATGCAGCAGTTATTGGTATATGATCACATATGCTCTGTATCTTATTTTCTGCATTTTTCGCACTGCTGGTTAGCAACGCTGCATGAAGTCTTGCTTGCGGACTGGCATGAAGTCTGGCATTCGCCGCAGCCACCGGTCTTAGCAGATTTTTCAAGATCTCTCGATACTAAAGTCTTTATTCTTTTCACCTGAAATTCCACCTTTCTGCTGATTATCTGTAGATAAACATATTTTCCATTGCATGATACCATATTTTGAGGCGATTGTAAAGTGTAGGGAATTTTGATAATATATTGTCATGAATGAAAAAAATAAAATAAGAAAAGCAATGCTGAGCAAAAGAAAAAGCATGGATAAAAGCATAGCGGATGAGCTTTCAAAAAAAATATCTGCAGTAGTGCAGGCTCTCGATATTTACAAATACGCGGAAAATCTGTGCTTGTATATGCCGGTGAACAATGAGACCAATGTTATGTATCTTGCGGAGGCTGCTGCCTGTGACGGCAAAAATATTTGGATGCCTAAGGTGAACGGAGGTGAAATGGATTTTTTCCTGTGGGATGAAAATACGGAAATGGAAAGAAGCGCCTTTGGTATACCGGAGCCTAAATCACATATTAAACTGAAGCCGAATGAAAATACTCTTGTGATAATGCCGGGAGTAGCTTTTTCTCTGAAGCATGAGAGAATCGGATACGGAGGAGGATATTACGACAGATTTCTGGGGAAGCATCCTGAATGCAGGACGGCGGCGGTGTGTTTCGGATTTCAGATACTGCCGGAGCTTCCATGTGAGGAGCATGATATAAAACCCAATGCGATAATATGTGAAGACAAAGTTATGCTTTAATGATATTTTTTTGATATCCGAGCTTTACTTTTGCGGTTTTATTATGTATAATAAAACTACTATATTACAGTAATGATTTAATCAGATAAAGTGAAAAAGCATTCGCGCGAAAAACAGGGCGAAAAATAATAAGCAGCCCGGGAGAAAAGTGATATGGAATATAATCTTAAACCTGATGAAAGAGCGTCGCTGGAATTAAGGGGACTTTATGAAAAATACGGATACAGAAAGTATAAGATGGGAAAATTTGAAGAGTATTCGCTGTATTTCAGCAACAGTAATTTCCTTTCAAGTGACAAGGTCCTGACGTTCAACGATTTGGACGGAAGACTTCTGGCGATGAAACCGGACGTTACACTCAGTGTAATAAACAATACCAGCGCTACAGATGAAAAAACGGAAAAAATATATTACATAGAAAATGTATACAGAGAAAACGAGGAAAGCCACTGCTTCAAGGAAATAAATCAGATGGGACTTGAATATCTCGGAGCAGTGGACAGTTATGCCGTATCTGAAGTGATGATGCTTGCGGCGGAATCCATGAAAATGATAGATGAGGATTATCTCATCGTCATATCCCATATGGATTACGTTATAGAGCTTTTGAATACGATTGATATTGAGGAGAACAGCAGGATAGGTATACTGAATGGAATAAGAAGAAAAAACACCGCGGAAATAAAGGAACAGGCAAAAAATGCCGGAATAAACGAAAAGGATATCGAACTTCTATGCAGAGTACCTTTTCTTTACGGCGGTATCAGTGAAATGATCAAAATAGCGAAAGATTCGGCAAAAAACAGCGAGATGCTTGGTATTGCGGAAGAAATCGAAGAATACTGCGACATCCTGAATGAGCTGGGATACGGAGATAATATACAGCTTGATTTCTCGATGGTAAACGACATCGATTATTATAACGGTATCATATTCCACGGTTATGTAAGAAATCTTCCGGGATGTGTACTGGCGGGAGGTCAGTATGACAAAGCCATGTCGCTTCTCGGCAAAAAAGGCAAGGCGATAGGATTCGCCATATATCTCGATGAGCTGATGAAAGGGAATAATGCTCCTGATAAATATGATGTGGATGCTGTGCTCATATATAAGGACGGAGAAGCTTTGAAAAATATTATAAAAGGAGTAAATTCCCTGCAGGAAAAAGGTCTTTCGGTAAATGCGCAGAAGGGCGGGTGCCGTGATATAAGATTCAGAGAGAAATATGTTCTCGATAACGGTATTGTTTCAAAGGAGGAAAGATAAATGCTCAATATAGCTCTTCCGAAGGGAAGACTCGGAGATAAAGTTTATGATATGCTGACAGCGGCGGGATACGCTTGTCCCGGATATTACGAGCAGAACAGAAAGCTCGTGTTTGAAAATGAAAAAACAGGAATAAGATATCTCCTTGTAAAACCGAGCGATGTGGCGATATATGTGGAGCATCATGCCGCGGATGTAGGTATAGTGGGAAAGGATATACTGCTTGAACAGGAATCAGACGTATACGAGCTGCTAGATCTCGGTGTCGGAAAATGCCGAATGGCGGTAGCCGCGCCGGAGGATTATGTGGAAGACAAGGACAGAACTTTGCGTGTGGCGACAAAGTACGTCAATGTGGCAAAGAAATTTTATGCAGGTAAAAACAGAGATATAGATATAATAAAGCTCAACGGAAGTATAGAGCTGGCGCCCATACTCGGGCTTTCCGATGTGATAGTAGATATAGTCGAGACAGGGAACACCATAAGAGAAAACCATCTCAAGGTCATAGAGGAATTTAAAGATATAAGTGCACGGTTCATATCGAATAAGACAAGCTTCAAATTTAAGAACAAAATAATAAGCGACATGCTTAACAAACTTGGAGAGCAGATAGATGAGCAGATTTTTAGATAAAAAGTATGAAGGACTTAAACCCTATACCCCCGGTGAACAGCCGAAGAAAACAGATGATCTGATAAAACTCAATACAAATGAAAATCCATATCCGCCTTCGCCGAAAGCTGTGAAAGCGCTTAAGGCGAAAGAAGCAAGCTTTCTTGCACTTTATCCGGACCTTGAAGCATATGATCTTACCAAGGCGATAGCTGATTATTACGGAACGGACAGGGAGATGATCAGCGCGGGAAACGGCTCGGACGAGATACTGGCTTTCATATTCATGGCGCTGCACGGACAGAACGGCAGGGTTTATTATCCTGAAATAAGCTACAGCTTTTATCCTGTATACTGCGATGTTTACGGACTTGAGGGAATCAAGATTCCTCTTGGTGCGGATTTTAAAATAAATACAGATGATTATATCGGACTTGACGGAACCATTGTTATAACCAATCCCAACGCTCCGACGGGCAGAGCTCTTGCTCTGGAGGATATAAGAAGGATACTGGACGGCAACAGAGAAAATCTTGTGGTCATAGATGAAGCTTATGTGGATTTCGGTGCGGAAAGTGCAGTATCTCTGACCGGAGAATACGACAATCTTCTGGTAGTGCAGACCATGTCAAAGTCAAGGAGCCTTGCGGGAGCGCGTATCGGTTATGCAATAGGAAACAGGGATATCATATCCGATATAAACAGGATTAAATTCAGTTTCAATCCATATAATATGAACCGCCTTTCCCTGGCAGCGGGTGCTGAAGCGATGAAGGATACGGATCATTTCAGGGATACGTGTCAGAAAATCATATCTACCCGCGAATGGTTTTCAAAGAGGATGAGGGAGCTTGGGTTTAACGTCATACCGTCCAAAGCAAATTTTGTATTTGTCTCCCATGAAAGGATGCCGGGAGGCGAATATTTTGCAAAGCTGAGAAAATGCAATATAATAGTAAGACACTTCAACAATGAGAAAATAAAAAATTATGTGAGAATAACCATAGGACTTGATGAGGACATGAAGAGACTTGTGGAAGTTACCGAAACCATACTGAACGAATATTAAATGATCTACGGAGGAGTATCCATGAGAAGAAAAAAAATAGTCAGAGATACGAACGAAACGAAGATTTCTCTTGCTCTTGAGATAGACGGAACGGGAGCGTACGAGATAAAAACGGGATGCGGATTTTTCAATCATATGATGGAGCTGTTCGCAAGACACGGGCGTTTTGATATAGCTATCGACTGCGAAGGAGACATCGATGTGGACTGTCACCATACTGTTGAAGATATAGGGATAGCTCTGGGATGCGCTTTCAGAGAGTCTCTCGGTGATAAGAGAGGAGTATTCAGATACGGGAGTATGATACTGCCTATGGATGAAGCACTGGTAATGTGCACAGTCGATATAAACGGCAGGATGAGCGTGAATTTCGATGTAGATATGCCTGCGGAGAAGGTCGGCACATTCGATACGGAGCTTGTAAAAGAATTTATCATTGCTTTTGCTCGCGAGATGGGACTCACAGTACATATAAAAATGCTGGCGGGTGAAAATAGTCATCATATCATAGAAGCGGTATTCAAAGGACTGGCGAGGGCGCTCAGGCAGGCATGCGCCATAGAAGAGGAGTTCGCCGATGAAATACCGTCTACCAAAGGAGTGTTGTAAATGATAGCTGTAGTAGATTACGGAGTCGGAAATCTTTTTTCTCTGACTGCTTCTCTGAAATATCTTGGAGCGGAAGCCCGGATAACAGGGGATAGATATGAAATAGACAAAGCCGACAGAATAATTCTTCCGGGAGTCGGAGCTTTTGATGATGCTGTAGGAAAGCTTGAAAACACAGGGCTGGCAGAGACCATAAAAGAACAGGCATTGAATGGAAAGCCTCTTCTCGGAATATGCCTAGGCATGCAGATGCTGTTTGAGGAAAGCTATGAATACGGAGTTCACAAAGGGCTGGGGCTGATAAGAGGACGAGTATGCTCCATTGAAGAAGACTTGAAAAAGAGCGGAGCAGAAAGGCTCAAGGTACCTCACATAGGATGGAATTCACTTGATTTTAAAGAAGATGAGCCGTTGTTTAAATATATAGATCAGGGAGATTACGTTTATTATGTTCACAGCTTTTATGGAAAAGACTGCGATGACAGCACTATTGCCGCGTCTATGTACGGAATAAAGATAACCGGAGCCGTCAGAGAGGGCAGCATATACGGGACCCAGTTTCATCCTGAAAAAAGCGGCGGTAAAGGGCTTAAGATACTGAAAGCATTTATGGAGGTGTAGGCGTATGGATATTTTCCCGGCCATAGATTTACGGGAAGGCAAGGTTGTCAGACTTTTTCAGGGAGATTACGACAAGATGACGGTCTACGGAGATGATCCTGTCGGTACAGCCTCAAAATTCAGAGAAAAAGGTGCGGAAAATCTTCATGTGGTGGATCTCGATGGTGCAAAGGACGGCAGGCTCGCCAATTTCGACGCTATAGAAAAAATAGTGAAAAGTACGGATATGTTCGTTGAAGCGGGCGGAGGAATAAGAGACGAAGAGAGGATAAAAGGTTATCTGGATATAGGTGTCGGAAGAGTCATTCTCGGGACTGCGGCTGTAAAAGACCGGGATTTTCTCGAGCGGATGGTGAATATATACGGTGAGAAAATAGCTGTAGGAGTAGATGTGAAAGACGGATATGTTGCCGTGAACGGATGGAAGGAAGCCACGGATGAAAAGGGAACGGACTTCTGCATATATCTTCGGGATATCGGAGTTTCCACCGTCATATATACAGATATATCGAGAGATGGAGGTCTGATGGGGACCAACATTGAAGTGTACAGAAGGCTTAGCTCTATAGAAGGGCTTGATATCATAGCTTCGGGAGGAATAAGCTTTGAGGAGGAAATATCCGAGCTCAAAGACATAGTGTCCGGAGCGATACTGGGAAAGGCGATTTACAGCGGAGCTCTTGATCTTGAAAGAGCAGTGAGGCTTGCAAGATGATTTTAGGAAGGTTGAAATATGATTACTAAACGAATTATACCGTGCCTTGATGTAAGGAACGGGAGAGTTGTAAAGGGTAAGAATTTTGAAGGGATACAGGATGTATCGGACCCTGTGGAAATGGCTGAATTTTACAACACGGAAGGCGCTGATGAGCTGGTGTTTTATGATATAACGGCGAGCGTTGAGGAAAGAAGACTGTTTACAGATATATTGACTGAAGTCGCTTCGAAGATATTCATACCTTTGACTGTGGGAGGCGGCATAAGTTCTCTTGATGATTTTGACAGAGTACTGAAATGCGGAGCGGATAAGGTGAGTGTGAACAGCGGAGCCATTAAAAACCCCGCGCTAATAGAGCAGGCGGCTAAGAAGTACGGAGATCAGTGCGTAGTGCTCAGCATGGATGTGAAGCGAGTCGACGGGAAATTCAGATTGTTCGCGAAAGGCGGCAGAGTTGATACGGGAATAGACGCGGTGGAATGGGCTGTGAACGGAGTAGAGAGCGGAGCCGGTGAGCTGGTGGTGAACAGCATAGATACCGACGGCGTTAAAGAAGGATTTGATTTTGAAATGCTCGATAAAATGGCAGCTGCTGTGAATGTTCCCATCATAGCTTCGGGAGGAGCGGGAAAAATGGAGGATTTTTCAGAGCTGTTCCGTCATGAAGGAATAGATGCGGGACTTGCGGCAAGTATTTTTCATTTCAGGGAAATCAGAATATCCGACTTGAAAAAATACCTGAGAAGTGAAGGCGTGGAAGTAAGATTGTAGAACATGGAGGACTTGGTATGGACATTGAAAAACTCGTATTTGACGAAAAAGGTCTTATCCCTGCAATAGTGCAGGATTATTATACAAAGGAAGTGCTTACGGTTGCGTACATGAACAGAGAAGCGCTGGAAATTACTTTAAAAGAAGGGTATACGCATTTTTACAGCAGAAGCAGAAAAACCTTGTGGCGAAAAGGGGAAACCAGCGGAAATACTCAGAAAGTAGTGACGATAACTTCTGACTGTGACAAGGACGCGCTTGTTGTTGAAGTAATCAAGAATGGACCTGCGTGTCATACGGGAAGCGAAAGCTGCTTTTTCAATCTCGAATATGTGAATCCTGAAGAAACACCGTTCTCATATAAAGGACTTTACGAGATGATAAAGGCCAGGAAAACTGAGCCGAAAGAAGGAAGCTATACTACATATCTGTTTAAAAAGGGTATGGATAAAATATTGAAAAAGGTCGGCGAAGAATCTACAGAAGTAGTAATAGCAGGAGCAAAAGGGGATAAAGAAGAGTCGGTATATGAAATCGCCGATCTGGCGTACCATCTGATGGTCATGATGGTAGAGCAGGATATCAGACCCGCAGATGTTACGGCAGAGCTTGCCAAAAGACATGTGATAGACCATAAGGTGAAGCAGGAAAGGATGAAATGACGATTGCGTATTACAGTTCTTCCACAAGATATACGCCATCCATGCTTTCTATGGTTTTTACAGCATCTTCATGAGCTGTGCCCTTTGGCAGTATGACAGATATATTGAATGCTATGCTCCCCTCGCAGACGGGAGCTGTTTTTATTATATGGGATTCGAAAAAAGAAGAACCTATGGAACGTATGTATTTTCTAACATTTTTAAAATCTGCGAGAGTGCCGACTTCTATGTAAAGGTTTAAAACCCGCGATTTCTTATAGAAATAGTTTTCAACCTTAGGAAGGAGAGAAAGGCTTGTGAAGATTATTACAGCAGCTATTATCGCGCCGGAATAAAAACCTATGCCTATAGCCAGACCAAGGCAGGCGGATGCCCATAAACCTGCAGCAGTAGTCAGCCCTTTTATTTTATAGCGCCCTGTTACGAGTATAGTTCCGACGCCGAGAAAACCTACTCCCGTTATTACCTGCGCGCCCAGTCTTGCCGGATCGCTGCTGCCGAATTCTTCGACTATGAACTGGTTTGTCATCATGGCAAGGGCAGCTCCCACACAGACGAGTATATGAGTTCTGAAACCCGCCGGATGACGGTTGGCGCCTCTTTCAAGTCCGATGATACCGCCAAGTATCAAAGCCAGAAGTGTACGCAGAGTTACTGATAATATATTTATATCGTAGAAAAAATCAAGCAGAGAAAACATCGGATATACCTCCTGCAGGTGTACAGTAATTTCATGTTCATTATAGCATAAGGAAAGAAGTTATGATATAATAAATCCCAAGATTGAGATTGGAAAGATCAAGGAGTTTGATATGGAGGCGAAATACAAACGGGTGCTACTCAAGATAAGCGGCGAAGCCCTTGCGGGAGAGGATCATTTTGGTATCAATGAAGATATGCTGAAGAAGGTAGCTCTCGAAGTCAGAGAAGTCATCGGAATGGGCGTTCAGGTCGCTGTCGTCGTAGGAGGAGGCAATTTCTGGAGAGGAAGAGCCAGCAAGAGCATGGACAGAGCTACGGCGGATTACATGGGAATGCTTGCCACAGTGATGAATGCCATGGCGCTGCAGGATGCTTTTGAAGCCGAAGGAATACCTACGAGAGTACAGACTGCTATAGCGATGAGGGAAGTGGCGGAGCCTTATATAAGAAGAAAGGCTATGAGCCATCTGGGTCACGGGAAAGTTGTAATATTCGGAGCAGGCACAGGAAATCCTTTCTTTTCAACGGACACGACGGCGGCATTGAGAGCAGCTGAAATAGACGCGGAGGTCATACTTCTGGCAAAAAAGGTGGATGCTGTGTATTCGGATGATCCCAAGACCAACCCCGATGCTGTAAGATATGAGTCCCTTACTCATAGGGAAGTCCTCGAAAAAGAGCTCAGAGTCATGGATTCCACGGCAGCATCTCTTTGCAGAGACAACGATATATCGATTCACGTATTCGCAATCGCTGAAGAGGGGAATGTAATAAGAGCGGTATGCGGAGAAAAAATAGGAACAATTATCAGATAAGGAGATGGAGGTAAAAAATGAGTGATTTTAATATGGATGGATTAAATGAAAAAATAAAAAAAAGCCTTAGCGTGCTCAGAGAAGAAATGGGAACGGTAAGGGCAGGTCGCGCAAACGCGGCACTGGTGGATAAAGTAGTAGTTGAGTA
>CAYYMY010000041.1:0-5452 GCA_964473095.1 uncultured Oscillospiraceae bacterium
TGCACACCCATGAATGAGCTGTTTTATATTTCTTGAGAGTAATGGCTCTAACGGCGCCTTCTTTATACACTTTGATCCATTGCGCGTAATAATTACGAAACAGTTCATTTGACAGTTGTTTTTGTAACATGATATTTACCCTCCATGTGCAACAAATATGCCTATACTGATGAAATGCAAAATTTGAGTAATGAGTGAGCTTCAATATTATACCAGCTTTTTAACTTTACATTTTTTATTTTGTAATATATTATGTACTCGGAAAGAGATAAAGGAAACGGTGTAAAAAGTGAGTGGACACAAGATGTTTGGAAAGAAAGCCGAAAAATATCTGTTATGCATCGTTTTGATAGCGATGATGATATGCGTACAGATGTTTTCGGCAGTGAAGGTGTACGGGGAAGAATTTCACTATGTCAGAGACAACGATATAGATTTTTATCTTCCTGACGGATGGGATGTGGAGGAAATCGCACCGGAAGAATCATCGGGCAGTTCTTTTGAAGTCGTTCTGCATTCTTTCGGGGACGGAATGACTTTTGATGTATATTATCATAAAGGTGAAACCGAAGATTTTGTCTATTTTTATGGAGAAGACAGTGACGCGGCAAGCTATTATGAAAATCAGGGGAGAACGGTAGTTGAAAATCTTTATAATGAAATATATCCCGAAAGCCAAGTGACGCTCGGCAGCTATGAATTATTTGAAGGGGACTGGGATACATATGTAAAGACCGATGTCAACATATCGGGCGGATCTGGCGCAGGGACGCAGATAGTTTATTTCACGGCAAAAAATTCCATGACGGATACAGCTGATTCGGAAACGAAACAGATAGTGGACAGAATCCTGATATTCGGAAGCGAAAACGGAGAGGCAACTGCTGAAGAACTGGATGAAATTGCTGAGTCTGTAGCCAATGAATACTATGATTTCGGATATGACGATTATCTGATGGGATACAGCGGTCCGGAAGAGGATGACAGCAGTTACTACGATAATGCGGATTACGGACAGACTGCATTTCAAAATGTGATAGGGATTTTATCGACTCTCATACCGTTTATAGTGCTTGCAGTGGTTTTCATAATTATCTTCAGGCGTGTCAGAAAAAGGAGAAACAGCCTGACGAGAGGATATTCCTCAAACAGAGAAAAAAATACGTACAGTAAAAAATATAAAACAAAAGACAGGAATAAAAAGGCTGAAAAAGACAGACATAACCCCGATTATATAGCTGCGGCGGCAGATAAAAAGCTGAGCAGAAGAGAAGAAAGCTATATCAGAAGCCTTAAGACTTTGAGAGATTCGGGACTTGTAACAAAGAGCGAAATGAGGGAACTTCTGGAAAAATACGAGAGAACGAAGAGGGAGCTGGAACGAAGACAGAGAAGAAAAAGATAAATGAAGGGTGGTATGATACATGACCATTGGCGTAATAACGGTAGATTATTCGATATTATGGCTTGCCGCTGTTATAATTTTAGCAGTTATAGAAGCTGCGACCATGGGATTGACTTCGATATGGTTTGCCGGCGGAGCTTTGGCTGCTGCTGTAACGGCGCTGCTGGGAGGAACCTTGCCGGTACAGATAATCGTGTTTTTTGTTGTTTCCATTGCATTGCTCATAATAATGCGGCCTGTTGTGAAAAAAAGATTTAATAACCGACTGGAAAAAACCAATATAGATGCGTTGATAGGCACTGAAGGAATCGTGGAAAAACGTGTTTCGCATCTGGAACCGGGCGCAGTTAAAGCCGACGGCAAGCTGTGGTCGGCAATATGTGATGAAGGCAAAAAGATAGATAAAGGAGCTGTCGTCGTTATAAAATCAGTGAGGGGAGTAACGCTGACAGTAGAAGAAAAGAGATAGGAGGAAAGTTATGTTTTTTGATCTGGGAGGAATAATAGCAATAGTGATTATTGTGATAATAATGATAGCGCTTATAGTCACAAATATAAGAATCGTTCCGCAGGCTAACGCCTATGTGGTGGAGAGACTTGGCGCGTACCATTCGACGTGGCAGGTGGGACTGCACATCAAGATTCCTTTGATAGACAAGGTGGCGAGAAAGGTGTCTCTTAAGGAACATGTGATAGATTTTCCGCCGCAGCCGGTGATAACAAAGGATAACGTAACGATAGAAATAGATACGGTAATATATTTTCAGATAACAGACCCTAAGCTGTACGCATACGGCGTGGAAAATCCTATGGCTGCGATAGAAAATCTGACTGCCACCACGCTCAGAAACATAATCGGAGAACTGGAGCTGGACGGCACGCTTACGAGCAGAGAGCATATAAATTCTAAAATAAGAGTTGTGCTCGATGAGGCGACAGACGCATGGGGAATCAAGATAAACCGTGTAGAGGTGAAGAATATAAATCCACCTGAAGATATACAGACCGCTATGGAAAAACAGATGAGAGCGGAACGTGAAAGACGTGAAGCTATCCTCAGGGCTGAAGGTGAAAAGAAATCCGCCGTACTGATAGCCGAAGGAAAGAAGGAGGCAGCCATACTTGAAGCGGAAGCCACTAAACAGGCGGCTATAAAGGAAGCTGAAGGTGAAGCGGAAGCTATAAAGATGGTGCAGCAGGCAACAGCGATGGGTATCAAAATGCTCAGTCAGGCAGATGCTACGAAAGAGGTTCTGACTTTGAGAAGCCTTGAGGCATTTGAGAAAGCTGCTGACGGAAGAGCCACCAAGATAATAATCCCGGCGGAGATCCAGGGAATGGCAGGACTTGCGAGCGCGCTTACGGAAATCGTTGACGATGAGAAGGAACCGAAGTATAAAGTGCTGAAAAAAGCTGAAAAGGCGGAAGCATAAACAGGATATGATATCGACTCCAACACAGCTAATGCATATTTGACAAGAATGTTGAGTATGATATAATGCCAGTAGGCGAAACGAAGAATAGCGGCATGTCCGCAAAAGTGAAAACCCCAAGAGTGGCGGCTTTCGGGGTTTTATTTTGGTTAGTTGTCTTTGTTGTTACGGTCTAACCATTTATGGAATAAAGAACTTTGACATGGTCTCACATCCTCTCTGTTGTCAGAGTAGGTAAGACAACGAAAATTCAAATATTTTAATCGTACGCTTGAAAGCTCAATAGATCAATTAGAGTATGAGTATGGGCTTTTAAAAGATGTTGAGGATTTTAAGGCAAGGAGGTAAAGAATGATAAAGTCTATAGACATTCAGAAAAAGGAGTTCACCAAAGCTGTCAGAGGTTATAAAGAGGAAGAAGTAAATGAGTTCCTGGATGAAATAACAGTTGATCTTGAAAGACTTCTGGAAGAGCTCAGGCAGACAAAAGAGGAAAATGCTAGGCTTGTGGAGGAGCTTGAAAGACACAGAAATTCTGAGGGAACTGTGCTCGAAACCCTGGAAGCGGCAAAGGGACTTATGGCAGACATATCGGCAAGTGCGGAAAAGAGGGCTGAGATACTCCTGAAGAACGCTGAGCTTGATGCACAGCTCATACAGAAAGAAGCAAAAGAAATGGCGGAAAAAATAGCGGAGGAAAACGAGGCCATGAAAAACCGTTTCATCGATTTCAGGACCAAGTACAAGAAATTGCTTCAATCCGAACTGCAGAGATTTGAATCGCTGAGCGGAGAGATGTTGCCTGAACTGGGAGTTGATGACTTTGATGATTTGCCTGAAGCACCGGAGAAAACGGACAATGTCAAATCAGATACAAAGCCGCCCCGTTCGGTCAACGGGACTTACGGATACTCCAAAAGCAGCAGAGGAGCTGATATGCAGAAAACAATGAGAAATGTAAAGTACTAAAGGAGGCGGGGCATCCCGCCCCTGTTTTTTGATATGGCATATTATCTTATTATCATAGCTGTGATTATTTTTGACAGGATAGTGAAACATATCGTATCGTCGCAGATGATTGTCGGAGAGACCATACCGGTGATAGACGGCGTGTTCCATATAACATATGTGCAAAACAGAGGCGCAGCTTTCAGCATGATGGAAGGACAGTGGGTATTTCTTATACTTGTTCCGGCAGTTTTGATGACAGCTATCGCGGTTGCTTTATTTATAATGAGGAGTAAGTGGGATCCGCTTATAAAGCTGTCTCTGTCATTTATCTGCGGAGGAGGGCTCGGCAATCTGCTGGACAGAATCTTCCGGGGATATGTGGTCGATATGTTCGACTTCAGGGTATTCCCGGTATTCAATATTGCGGATATATTCATATGTATCGGATGCGCCCTGCTGATTATGGGAGTGTGGTTTTCTGAAAGAAAGAGCGTGAAAAAGGATGTGCGGTGAAATACAGACAAAGCGGATTATAATCACTGAAGAAATGCAGGGAAGACGGCTTGACCAGGTCCTGGCGGACTCTTTTGAAGACATGTCAAGAAGCTTTATTCAGAAGCTTTTTGAAGCCGGGAAGGTGACTCTTAACGGCAGGACATGCGGCAAGAAAGAAAAAGCTGATGCCGGTGATGAAGTAAGCATAAAGATTCCCGAAGCGAGAAAAGTGGAAATAAAAGCCGAAAACATCCCCGTAAATATAGTGTACGAGGATGATGATGTTTTAGTGGTGGACAAGCTGGCAGGAATGGTGGTCCATCCTGCACCGGGAAATTACACCGGGACTCTTGTAAACGCGCTCATGTATATCTGCGGAGATAAGCTTTCCACGATAAACGGAGTAATCAGACCTGGAATAGTACACAGAATAGATAAGGATACCAGCGGGCTTCTGATGGTGGCGAAGAATGACAGAGCGCATCTTTCTCTTTCGGAACAGCTTGAAAAACATACTATAACAAGAAAATATAAAGCCATAGTATATAACAATATCAAGGAAGATGAAGGGTCAGTGGATAAACCCATAGGAAGGGATCCTCGTAATCGTATGAGAAATGCGGTGGTTTATGAGCATTCCAGAAATGCAGTAACGCATTATCGCGTAATAGAACGTTTCGGCAGGTACACGCTGATAGAAGCAGAGCTTGAGACAGGGAGAACTCATCAGATAAGAGTGCATATGGCATATATCAAGCATCCTCTTCTGGGAGATGAACTGTACGGACCGCATAAAAACAGAGTTAAAGCTCCGCGTCAGATGCTCCATGCGGGAGTATTGGGATTCATACATCCGTCCTCGGGAGAATACATGGAATTTGAAAGTCCTCTTCCCGAAGATTTCATTAAAGTGGCAGAGCGTTTGAGAGATGAAGTAAAGTAGGAGGATATGTATGTCGAAGATCGTATTTAAGCCCGGTACGATGCTCAATCCCGTTCCGGCGGTGATGGTATCATGCGGTGAAAACGGCAATAATAATATAATAACAATAGCTTGGACAGGAATAATAAATTCTGACCCGCCCTTAACATACATATCGGTAAGAAAGGAGAGATATTCTCACGATATAATAGCGGAAAGCAGTGAATTTGTGATAAATCTTACAAC
>CAYYMY010000041.1:5552-10073 GCA_964473095.1 uncultured Oscillospiraceae bacterium
GTTTTGGAGATAAAGGAATTTCCTACGCACGATATGTTCATAGCGGAGATAGTGAGCGTCAGCGCAGATGATTCTCTTATGGATGAAAAAGGAAGACTGTGCCTTGAGAATGCCGACCTTATAGCTTACAGCCACGGTCAGTATATGGCAATGAATCGAAATCCTATAGGAAGATTCGGATATTCGGTCATGAAACCAAAGACAAAAAAGCGGCTTGCGGAACAGCAAAAAAACACAACTCCGCAAACAGGAACAGGCGAAGAAAGTAAGCTGTGGCATCAGCGGTTTATCCGCACTTGACCGCTTGTATGTGGATCTGGCTTTAAAGCTCGAAGGCAGTCTTCACATACATGGCCCTTTTTAAAAGCGTACATATCGTAGCGGGAGCATCCGCATAATGTGCAAACTTTTTTCATAAGTGCCGCCTCCTTTTGAAAGAATCGGTGGTAACGTATCTTCGCCTGTTTTCATATAGGGAGTTGTGTAATAATAACTTTAAATGATAGGATGCTCGGTATCAAGCATAATAAGTTTTAATGTAATGAAATGTGGAGTTGATGTAATATTTATGTATGATAATTTTGTTTTACGCAGGTTTGATGACGGAAAAGCGGCAGTAAATTGATACTTGTACGGGCACAGCATGGGAGGCAATATAGTCCTCTGAAGCAGATGATCCGATAGTACACAACAGGATATCTTTGAGATATGCTGTGAATGTATAAGAAGCAGGCTATGCTCTTGAGAGCGGCTCGGCAGAGAGCATTGAAACGGAGAAAACATAGAGTATCTTGAGTGGAAGAACCTAAAAAAGGGTCATCGCACTAACAGTTATTTCTCGTTAACGCGGCGGCTCATTTTTATTTGTAGGATTCGGGGATCTTTGGATTCACATACAGAGTTCTGTTATGTGTGAATATTACCATACCGAATCGGGCCTTAGACGGCTTTTTGACATACTTTACTTTAGTGTAGTCCACAGGTACGTTTTCGGAATCTTTTGCCTTGCTGTGAAATGCCGCGATGGAAGCGGCTTCGGCAAGATCTGATTCGGAAGGCTCTCCACCTTCTGTAAACAGTATGACGTGAGAGCCTGGGATGTCTTTTGTATGGAGCCATATATCGGAGTTTGATGCCTTTTTTAATGTAAGCCAGTCGTTTTCCTTATTATTTCTTCCTACTAGGATTTTTTTGCCGGAGGATGATGTATAGGAATAAGGTCTTGGCTTGGATGCTCCTGAAAGATATTTTTTCGTGTTTTTGTGTTTTATAAAACCTCCGTCTGTAAGTTCCTGCTTAATTGCGTTAAGTTCATCGGAGGAAGACGCCATCCTTATGAATTCCGCCACCGATTCGAGATATCTGATTTCCTCGGACACTTCTTCAAGCTGTATTTTTTTCTCTTTCAGAGCGGTCTTTGATTTCCCGTACTTTTTATAATATATTTGAGCGTTTTTTGATGGGGAAAATCTCGGGTCCAGAGGTATGTCAATTTCAGAGCTGTCATAATAATTTGTGAGGAGCGCATGACTCGCTCCGTGCCGTATATTGTGAAGGTTGGCCGTTATAAGCTCTCCGTATATCCTGTATTTCTCCGAGTTTTCAGCGTTAAGGAGATCCTCTCTGAGCTTTTGCGTTTTCAGCATCAGTTTATCGAGAGCAGCATTTACCGTGCGGAGAAGGTTGGAAGCGCGTTGCTTCAGTATATTGGAGGATTCCCTGTGTGAAAAATAATATCCGGCAGCTTCGCTTACAGTGTCGAAATGTACAGCGTTGAATACGCCTTCACAGCGGTAAAGAGGGGTGATATGAAAGTCCTCGGGTCTGCCGTGTTCATCAGTGTATACGACAGGAAGACAGCTTTCCGATGTTATTGAATCGGTTATGCGGTGAATGGCATCGCAGGTTTTGTCAGGGTCGACTGATAATGTTCCATGCTGTGCAGAGCCTGCTTCTGCTATAGTCTCCGCGAGAGCGGGGGAAATTCCTTGTATTCCGGAAAGCAGTGCGCGTGAAGGCTGGTCGGTAGCGGAGAGCATGTGGCCGATGTCTCTCGGAGTCACTTCCGTGAAAGGAATTTTATGCTGCGACGGCGGATATTCATAAGTCTTGCCGGGCAGTATCTGTCTGGCACGGTTGACGTCGACAGAGATGTGCTTTATGCTGTCTATTATCTTGTCGTCTTTCATACCCACAAGAACAGCGTTGCTGTGTTTTCCCATTATCTCTATTATCAGCTTCCTGTTGAGAGAAAAACCGAGTTCGTCTGCTGTTTCGATAAAGAACTCTATTATACGGTCGTTTTCATATTGTCTGATATCGGTAATTCTCCCTGCTCCCAGATGTTTTCGAAGAACCATGCAGAAGGGAGGAGGCGACGCGGGGTTTTCAGGTGATCTCTCCACGAGATAAACTGCCGAATGATTGCCGCTGACGGATATATACAGTTTTTTCCCGCCCTGCTTTGTATGTATGTTAAACAGAAGCTGTTCCGGCTGCGGCTGATATATCTTTTCTATTTTGCCGAGCTTTAAAGCTTTGTTTAATTCGTGTGTCATTGCAAAGGTGACCATACCGTCAAAAGACATTGAAACTTTCCTCCGGATAATTGTTATGATATAATTAACTATATTATCATAAAAAGAACAGGATGAGTGAAAAAGATGATAAAAAGTATGACGGGATTTGGACGCGGTGAATATTCCGATGGAAAACGCGTAGTCACTGTGGAAATAAAAAGCGTCAACCACAGATATATGGATATCAATGTCAAAATGCCCAAGAGATATTCTTTTGCGGAGGAAGGCATAAAGTCCATAGTCAAGGAGAAACTTAAAAGAGGCAAAGCAGAAGTGTCAATAATGATAGAAAGCCTTGCCGAGGATGATGTGACAGTCAAGCTCAGTTCTTCAGTCGCAGGTCAGTACATAGCAAACCTGAGAGAGCTCAAAGATACGTATTCTCTTGAAGGCAGCGTAGATTTGAAGCTTATCGCATCCATGCCGGACGTGTTGAGAGCTGTTCCTGATGTGGAGAATGAAGCTGCTGCGGAAGAAGCGATAAGAAAGGCTGTTTCCACAGCTGTCGAAAACCTGGATGAGATGCGGGGCGTGGAAGGGAAAAAGCTTTCCGATGATTTGATAATGAGAGGAAGGCTCGTCAGAGATATAGTAAAAAAAATAGAAAAGAGGGCGCCTGAGGTTGCAGAGGAATATACCGATAAGCTGCGAAGCAGAATAGCAGAGCTGATAGGAGATGCGACACAGATATCCGAGGAACGCATACTCATGGAAGCAGCCGTGTTTGCAGATAAGGCAAATATAACAGAAGAAATCGTAAGGCTTGACAGTCATATGGCACAGCTTGAAAAAATACTGAGCATGGGAGAAAAGCCTTCAGGTAAAAAACTGGATTTTCTTGTTCAGGAAATGAACAGAGAAGCGAATACAATAGGCTCAAAAGCCAATGATATGGAAATAATATCCCTTATGCTTGAGGCCAAGAGCGAAATCGAGAAGATAAGAGAACAGGTGCAGAACATAGAATAGAGGATGATTTTTGTAGGATTACAATACATGTGTTACATCACAACTTAACTGAAGACTAAATTCGATATTTTAGGGTTTGACGAATTGCGTCAAAGCCTTTAAAGTGGAATTTAGTTTTTCATTCAAGGCTAAAGAAAAGGGTACAAACTTTTAACTTGTCCTGAAGAAGAATAAATGATATTATCATAAGGTACAATTTTTTTCAAGACCTTGCAGGTACGAGAAAAGAGGGTAGCATATGGAGATTGAATTAAAGTACAGGATACCTACTGAAAAAACAGCTGACGATATCTGGCATGACAAGCTCTTTACCGGTATGGAAGAAAAGGATTCGAGGGAAGAGGTCTGCCTTGATGCCAAATATTTTGATACGCACAACTGCACGCTTGCCAAGGAGCAGATAGCATATCGTATAAGAAGAGAAGGCGAACGGTGGGTAGCGGCTTTGAAGTGCAACGGACAGAGTGAAGGTGCGCTGCATACGAGAACTGAAATAAACGTGCCGGTAGTTGACGGTAATCCCGACCCTTCGGTATTTCGTGAAAGCGAAATGGGAGAAAAGCTTATCAAACTTATCGGGGATGAAGATATACAGTGTGTCCTTGAGACAAAATTCAACAGAAAAAGGATGAGGATAGATACAGGGACAGGCATCTTTGAGATGTCGATAGATAAAGGAATGATAATAACCAGATATGGAGAAGAGCCTATATTTGAGGTCGAGATAGAATTGTTTTCGGGAGAAACGGAGGAGCTTCTCAAGCTCGGTGAAAACATTCAGAAAAAATACAATCTGGAAACGGAGGATCTGAGCAAGTACGCCAGAGGAATAAATCTGATAAAAGCGGGGAAACGCAGGGAGCAGGATATCGCAGAGGAGAATTCCTGAAACGCTTGAAGCATTTGATAATTTAATAAAAGAATACTAATCACGTAAAGACGATATATGAATTTCGTCCTTGCGTGATTTTTT
>CAYYMY010000042.1:0-9979 GCA_964473095.1 uncultured Oscillospiraceae bacterium
AAACGATATCTTTCTAAAGATTAGTATAGCCCCCCCCCCTATTATTTTGTCAATGCATAAAACCAAAAAATAGCGGGAAAAGTCACAGTTTTTTTATACTCGGCGGATTTTCGGTGTCAGGGGAATTTTCACAAAAGAAAAACCCCTGCATTTGCAAGGGTTTTGAGTCTTTGTGAGTCTCGCAAGACTATCTCTTTGGTAAATTTTATTAACGCTTTGAGAACTGGCTCGCTCTTCTCGCTTTTTTGAGACCGTACTTCTTTCTTTCCTTCATTCTCGAGTCTCTCGTAAGGAAGCCGGCTGCTTTGAGCGCCGGTCTGTACGCTTCTCTGTCAGCTTCGCACAGAGCTCTTGAAATGCCGTGTCTTAAAGCGCCAGCCTGACCGGTGTATCCGCCGCCGTGAACGGTTGCTATAACATCGAATTTTCCTTCGCATCCGGCTATTTCAAAAGGTCTCTTTACCTCTCTCTTTACGATTTCTTCCGGAAGATACTCATCAAGAGTTTTCTTGTTTACCGTGATATTTCCGCTACCAGGGATCAATCTAACTCTAGCAACTGAAGATTTTCTTCTTCCTGTTCCGTAGTACTGTGTCTTTGCCATCGCTGATTCCTCCCTTCCTAAATATCCAGAGCTTCCGGTTTCTGAGCCTGATGATTGTGCTCAGGACCTGCGTAAACCTTTAACTTCTTGTACATCTGTCTTCCGAGTCTGCCGTTAGGCATCATGCCTTTGACAGCATGTCTTACAGCTTCGGTCGGATGTTTTTCCATCATCTTTTCGAAAGTCACTTCTCTGAGACCGCCCGGATAACCTGTATGTCTCTTGTAGATCTTTTCTTTTCTCTTCTTGCCTGTAACTTCCACCTTCTCCGCATTGATAACGATGACATAATCTCCGCAGTCAACGTGAGGAGTGTAAGTCGGCTTGTTCTTTCCTCTTAAGATAGCAGCTATCTGAGACGCCATTCTTCCGAGATTCTTACCTTCTGCATCAACAACGTACCATTTACGTTCAACTTCTGCAGGTTTTGCGATAAATGAACTCATCTTTCTTCCTTTCTACCTACTGGAATTGAAGCTATATCCCGCGACTTGCGCAGCTCATCGGGTTAGGGCTTCAATTTTTTTCGGCTCTGCCTACTGAAATGCGATATCATGCATTGTTTTCGGCGAACTAAAATATTTACTTTCAGCCGTGTCTGCTCGGACGGATCCCCATCCTGCTCGCACGAAAAAACCATGTCACGAATGTGACACAAGGCTATTTTACACGCTGACAGCGGCAATGTCAAAGAATTTCACATTTTTTTTAATAAAAAATCATCCCCGCCTGTCCGACACGAAAATCTCCTTATACGAAAAACCCGGCGGTAAATTCCGCCGGGCATAATCATCACAATCTGTACTGTAACCCGCAGCTAAAGTCTACAAATCGTAATACATATCGAATTCCATCGGTGTAGGCATCTGGCTGTGTTTCTTCGTATCAGCCCGCTTATTCTCAAGCCATATCTCTATAAGCCTCTCCGGGAAAACTCCGCCTTCGGTGAGGAACGCATGATCCTTTTCCAGCTCATCAAGCGCTTCATCGAGAGTTCTCGGAAGACTCTTTATTTTCTTCTTTTCCTCATCGCTCAGAGTATAAAGATTGAAATCATACGGTCCGTAGCCTTCTGCCACAGGGTCTATTTTGTTCTTTATTCCGTCGCATCCCGCCATTAGTATCGCGGCAAAGGCGTAGTACGGATTGCATGTGCCGTCCGGATTTCTTATTTCGAATCTCTTCTTGTCCGGATCCTTGGCGTAAGCCGGAATACGTATTACCGAGCTTCTGTTGGCTGTGGCGAATCCTATGGTTACAGGGGCCTCATATCCCGGCACCAGTCTCTTGAAAGAATTCGTGCTCGGATTCGTGAACGCACACAGCGCTTTTATATGTTTCAGAATACCTCCCATGAAATACATCGCCGTTTCGGAAAGCTGCGAATATCCGTTTTCATCGTAGAAGAGCGGCTTGCCGTCTTTGAACAGATGCATATGAACGTGCATACCATTGCCCGCTTCGTCAAACACAGGCTTAGGCATAAATGTCGCCGTCCTGTTTTCCGCTATCGCCTGATTTTTTATCAGATATTTGGTCATCATCGTCTTGTCCGCCATCTCAGTAACGCCGCCGAATTCCACTTCGATTTCAAGCTGCCCCGGTCCTCCTACTTCGTGGTGATGATATTTCACCTTTATATTCTGATCTTCCATCAGCATTGCCACTCTGCTCCTGAAATCATAGAGGACATCCTGAGGAGGAGCCATGTGGTATCCGCCCTTATTCGGCATTTTGTATCCCAGATTGAATTCATCGTCGCTCTTGTTCCACTCTGCCTGCTCGGTATCTATCCTGAAGCCTGATTCGTTAGGCGTGGTCGAATAGCTTACGTGGTCGAAAACATGAAATTCATATTCCGGTCCTATACGCATTTCATCGGCAATGCCGCTTTTTCTCATATATTCTTCGGCATGCTTCGAAACGTTCCTCGGGTCCTGGTCAAAAGGATAATTCTCAGGGACGCCTATAACGTAGACATCACCTATCATCGCAAGGGTGGGGATCTCCATGAACGGATCCATATAAGCGGAGGACAGATCCGGTATGAATACCATATCGCTCTTTTCCACAGGAGCGAATCCGTAGTTGCTTCCGTCGAAGCCTATGCCATTTTTTAGAGTATCTTCCGTAAATCTGTCGGCAGGTATCGTCAGGTGTCTCCATCTTCCATTGAGGTCAATCATCATGAAATCGACCATCCGGATGTTTTTTTCTTCAATGAAACGCTTTGCTTCTTCAAATGATTTAAACATGTCAGCTCCTCCTTTTTTACTTTAGCTCAATGCTCTATTTTTGTGAACTACTCCGACTTATAGAAGTCGGAGCTTCCTGCTTCAACCACCACTGCGTTGGCTACGATTATACGTAGCTAAACGTCTTACACAATGTCCACAGGCGTATAAGTTCGGGCTATTCCATCCCTACTGTAAGTATTCAGTTATGCAGACTCATTTAGCAATCGTAATCCTTCCTGCAAGATATTTAGTGCTGCGTTTCGGTTTCGGTCGATATGATAACCACAATCACAATCCATAGTACGGATTTTCAGGTCTTTCATCTCAGGATGTAGAGTCCCGCAGTTATGACATATCTGACTTGACGGAAACCACTTATCAATTATGTAAGTATATTTTTAATTTCACCTGCCGCGCTTTATCCCGGCCGTTTACTTTACCTTCTCTTCAAAACGCCGTTTTTCAGATCTTCCTCAGCTTTCTTTTTCATAACGTAGTGCATTTTCTTTCCGGTCGCTGTCCTCGGAAGCTCATCTACTATGCAGTACCATCTCGGTCTCTTGTATGTGGACAGCATCGGGCTGTTGTTGCAGAAATCCGCAAGCTCCGCCACAGTAAGAGAATCATCCTTCGCTATGACGTAAGCGACCACCGCCTGTCCCCTCACTCTGTCAGGTACGGACACGACCATGGAATCTTCGACCTTTTCGCAATACGCAAGAGCTTCTTCTATCTGCGTAGGATATATGTTTTCTCCCGAGCAGACTATCATATCGTCCTTCCTGCCGTTTACCGTAACATACATATTTTCATCCCATATCCCCAGATCTCCCGTATACATCCAGCCTTTATAGAATTTATTTCTCTGCTCTTCATCGTTGTTGTAGTAGCTGTATGTAGTCTTTCCCGGACTCTGTATTATTATCTCTCCGACAGTTTCATTATCCTTGTCCACCAGCTCATCCGGCTCAGCTTTGCGTTCATCGTACACCTTGACTACCCTCACTTCGTCATCTATACAGCATCCGCCGACAGTCCCCGCGTTTTCCGGAAGGTCGTAAGGTCTGAGGAATGAATTCCAGAAGGTTTCCGTCGTACCGTAGCCGTTGAGTATATTGGGGGTCAGGACCTCCATAAATCGTTTGCATGCCGCCTTTTCAAGAGGCGCCCCCATCGTAACAAGCCCTTTGAGTCCCGACAAATCAAACGGCGTTTTTTCCTGTATTCTTGCCAGCATTTCCAGAGATGCAGGGGAGCCTGTAAGGAAGGTCACTCCATAGTTTTCCACATACTGAAGCGTCTTTTTCGGAGAGAAAGAACGCATAAGCATCAGCGCGGCTCCGACGTAGAACGTCGGACATGTTCCGCCGGAATGGCTTCCTCCTCTATGAAACAGAGGCGTCATGTTGAGACAGACATCCTTGCAGCTCAGCGGATAATGCATAATTGCATCATGTGCGGAAAGCACTTCGTTGATATCGTTCAGCGGAACACTCTTTGGCAGCGCCGAAGTGCCGCTGGTGCACATCCTTACAACTTCATCGTATATATGAGGAATGAAATCTTTCTCTGGCTCATTTTCCGGCTGCGCCGATACGTAGGCTTCGTATGAATAATGCCCTTCCGGAAGCTTCTCTTCCGTGAGATTGTCCGCCATGACAAGTCTGACCGGCTCGTGCTCCGACATATTTACCGCCTCTGTCACCATATCGGCGACCTCAGCTGAATATATGATGACCTTCGGCTCGTTGTGGTCTATAAGCAGCGACAGCTCTCCGAACGACAGCTTATAATTTGCCATGTTTACTATGGCTCCTATCTTTCTCGGTCCTATATAGGTAAAACAGAATTCCGGACAGTTTGCAAGCACTGACATCACTACATCGTTCTTGCCGACTCCGTCCTGGCGAAGAGCATGGGCAAGCTTGTTCACTTCTCTGTTAAGCTGGGTATAATTCCACACCCTTTCGGTGGCGGGATCTATGAGCGCGTCTCTCTTACCGTATCTTCTGACATTCCTCATGAATCCGTTAAGCCATGTGTACTCATGTTCAAATGTATTTATGAACATTCTGTCATCGTAAGTTCTCACTTTCTTCTCCTCCATAGTATTTTATACTTGTCAATAAGCGAAGCTCTCCCGGAAAAGATTTAGATTTTCTCATACAAAATGGCAGTACAGTCAACAGGCTGCCCCGCCGTTTTGTATCTGATTCTTTCCTTTGTCGTTTTTTCTCGTCTGTCGCTAAAATCTACACAAGCTCTACGACGACTTTTTTCTTCTTGCCTTTCTCTATCAGTATCTTGCCGCCGCCGAAAGTCTCCTCCGTTATCATCATCTTCTTGTCGGCGACCTTTTCTCCGTCGATCTTAAGGCCTCCCTGCTCTATGGTCATGAAACCTTCTCTGTTGCTCGGAACCAGCCCCAGCTCCTTGATGAAGGTCACCACTCCCATACCCTCGCCTGCCAGTTTTTCTTTCGCAAAGCCGGTCACCGGCATAGAGCTCATATCTCCGCCGCCGCTGAAAGCAGCTCTTGCCGCGTCCCGTGCTTTCACGGCCTCTTCCTCACCGTGCACAAGCTTGGTTACTTCGTAGGCGAGGATCTCCTTAGCCTTGTTTATCTCCCTGTCCTCAAGAGACGCAAGCCTTCGGACTTCATCCATAGGCAGGAAAGTCAGCATTCTGAGACATTTTTCCACATCTGCGTCAGCAACGTTTCTCCAATACTGGAAGAATTCATACGGAGAGGTCTTCTCCGCGTCAAGCCAAAGGGCGCCCTTCTGGGTTTTGCCCATTTTCTTTCCCTCTGAATTGGTAAGCAGTGAGAAGGTCATCCCGTACACTTCCTTACCTGTTTTCTTTCTCGTCAGATCGACTCCACCGATGATGTTGGACCACTGGTCGTTACCTCCGAACTCTATTTTCACATCGAAGTCACGAGCCATTACCATGAAGTCGTAGCTTTGCATAAGCATATAGTTGAGCTCAAGCATGGTAAGTCCGCCCTCTCTTCCCATCCTCTGCTTGAAGCACTCCGCTCTGAGCATGTTGTTCACGTTGAAGCAGGAGCCTATTTCTCTTATGAAATCTATATAATTGAGCGGAAGCAGCCAGTTGGCATTGTTCACAGCTATTGCTTTCCCAGGCTCAGGAGTCTTGTTTTCGTGTCCCGGCTTGAAAACTCCGTCATTGCCTTCGTATTTCCACTCCTCATCGAAATCTATGAATTTATCGAAGAGTTTTTTGAATGCCATACAGTTGTTTTCTATAGCTTCGGCGCTCATCATCTGACGCATATCCGTTCTGCCGGAAGGATCGCCGACAAATCCGGTGCCTCCTCCCAGGAGGACCACGGGAGTATGACCGTATTTCTGCATGTACATCATTATTATAACCTGCATGAAATGTCCCACATGCAGGCAGTCAGCCGTCGGGTCGAAGCCTATATAGAATTTCACCTTCTCGTTTTGAAGGAGCTCTCTTATTTTCTCTTCATCCGTCGACTGCTCTATAAAACCTCTCTCCTTTAGTACGTCGTATACGTTATCATACCTGCTGACATTATCAGGTATAAAGTTCTTCATTCTATTTTCCTCCAAATTTCATTTGTTCGTTATTTCGTGCCGTAAAGTCTGTCGCCGGCATCACCGAGACCAGGGAGGATATATGCATTTTCATTGAGACCGTCATCCTTTGCGGCGATGAATATATCCACATCCGGATGGTCTTTCTGAAGCACTTCTATACCCTCGGGAGCAGCTATAAGACACATGAAAATGATTTTCTTTCCGCCTCTTTCCTTTATAAAGTTTATAGCCGCTGAAGCGCTTCCGCCCGTTGCCAGCATAGGGTCAACGACGAAGATTTCTCTTTTGCCTATATCGTTTGGAAGCTTGCAGTAATATTCAACAGGCTCGTGAGTTTCCGGATCCCTGTAAAGTCCTATATGTCCTACCTTGGCGTTAGGCACCAGAGCCAGCATTCCGTCCACCATTCCGAGCCCTGCTCTCAGGATAGGTACTATGGCAATATCTTCTCCTTTCAACATATTGACTTTTGTTTTCTGCATAGGCGTAGTTATTTCGACTTCTTCGAGGGGGAGCTTTCTCGTAGCCTCATATCCCATAAGCATGGCGATTTCCTTTACCAGCTCTCTAAAGTCTTTTACGCTCGTCTCCTGCTTTCTTATCATAGCCGTCTTATGCTGAATTAACGGATGATCGAATACATATACATTGCTCATATTCTGTACCTGCCTTTCACATTCATTTGTTCACACTCATTATGCAAATGCCCATGGGCATAACTGCCTTTTTAATTATTCGTCCAGCATATTCACTCTGCGCTGATGTCTGCCGCCTTCAAATCCCGTGCTGAGCCACGCTTCCGTTATCTTTTCGGCCTCTTCATCGGAGGTCGTGCGTCCCCCGAGAGCCAGAACATTGGCGTTGTTGTGTTTTCTCGACATCTCAGCCATGTGGACATCGGTACACAGCGCGCATCTTACACCATTGACTTTGTTTGCGGCGATGGATATCCCTATACCCGTACCGCAGCAGACTATTCCTCTGTCCGCTTTTCCCGACACTACCGCTTCACCGCATGCTTTCCCGTATACAGGGTAGTCCACCGATCCCTCTGAATCCGTGCCGAGATCTATCACTTCTTCACCTTTTTCTTTAAGATATTTCTTTAAATATTCCTTGAGCCTGTATCCGCCGTGGTCGCTGGCAACAGCTATCTTCATCTTTATTCTCCTTTTATTTTTTCTGCTCCGTCCGGCAGTCTGATTATATTGTATCCGGCTGATTTTATCATCCTGTTCATTACGGCAAAGCCTATCTGATCCTCCGTATTGAGAGCGCCGGCTATTATCAGCTCCGTTCCCGCTCTGTCCAGATCCCTGAGCGCGGAAAAGAAGTCGTGAGCGGCTTTCGCCGCATCGTTTTCCTCAAAGATAAGCACCGCGGTTTTTATCCCTGCCGCTTCCTTCTGCCTTCTGAGCTTCTCCGCGTATTTCCTTACGTCTGCTTCCTTTCCTTTGACTATGAGCATGTCCGCTTCGGGAGCGTAATGTCTGTACTTCATCCCCGGAGACTTCGGCTTGAAATCATCGCTCTCCGGTTTGCGGTAAAGAGCTTTATCATAATAAGCTTTCCTGCCCAGAACTTCGGATATTCTGTCCGCTGTGATTATTCCCGGTCTGAGTATCACCGGAACATCTTCCGTCATATCCAGCACCGTCGATTCTATACCTACACGGCAGTCGAGCCCCTTTATGATTGCATCTATTCTTCCGTCCATATCCGCTATAACATCGACAGCCCTTGTGGGACTCGGTCTTCCCGATATATTGGCGCTGGGTGCGGCTATAGGGCATCCCGACCTTTCTATGAGATCGCGCGCCGTATCGTTTTCCGGCATACGCACTGCCACCGTATCGAGGCCTCCCGTCGTCCTGTCCGGAACGCAGCGCTTCTTTTTCAGTATCACTGTCAGAGGTCCGGGCCACAGCACTCCGATAAGCCTTTGAAGGTCAGCTCCGGCATGCACCGCAAGCTTTTTCAGGTCTTCGGCATGAGCGATATGCACTATCATCGGGTTGTCGCTCGGTCTTCCCTTCGCTTCGTATATGGCTGCCACTGCTTTCTCGTTCAGAGCGTCCGCGCCAAGTCCGTATACGGTCTCGGTGGGAAATGCCACGAGCCCTCCCCTTCTTATTATCTCAGCAGCTTCATCTATGTCTGCCGCGCCGGTTGTCAGAATTTTCGTTTTCATGATTTAAAACGCTTTCATTTTCTCCGCCTGGTCGTTTGTTATAAGACCGTCTATTATCTCATCTATATCTCCGTCAAGGAAATTGTCAAGCTTGTAGAGCGTCATCCCTATCCTGTGATCCGATACTCTTCCCTGCGGGAAATTGTATGTCCTTATTCTCTCGCTTCTGTCTCCGGTGCCCACCTGGCTCTTTCTCTGGTCAGCAATCTCCTTGTTCTGTTCCTGCATCTTTAAATCATATAGTCTGGACTTCAGCACCTTGAAAGCTTTTTCTTTATTTTTTATCTGTGATTTTTCATCCTGGCATGTAACGACAAGTCCCGTCGGTTCATGGGTAAGTCTGACAGCGGAATCGGTAGTGTTTACACACTGGCCTCCGTTTCCAGAAGCTCTGTACACATCAACTCTGACGTCATTGGGATTCAGATCCACTTCCACATCATCTACTTCAGGGAGTACTGCCACCGTTGCTGCTGATGTGTGTATCCTTCCGCTGGATTCCGTCTCAGGCACCCTCTGTACGCGGTGAGCGCCGCTCTCATACTTGAGTCTTGAGTACGCGCCTTTGCCCTTTATAAGTATGACAGCTTCCTTTATCCCGCCGAGCCCGGTATCGTTTATCTCCATCAGTTCGGTTTTCCAGTGCTTTCTCTCGGCGTATCTCGTATACATTCTGAGAAGATCCGCGCCGAACAGCGCCGCCTCTTCACCGCCTGTACCCGCTCTTATTTCTAAGATCACGTTCTTGTCATCATTGGGGTCTTTAGGAAGCAGCAGCACTTTGAGCTCTTCCTGCATGGCTTTGATTTTTTCGTCGAGGTCGGAAATCTCTATCTTTGCCAGTTCACGCATTTCATCGTCGCCTTCTTCAAGCATTTCCTTTGCTTCCGCAAAATCGTCCTTAGCTTTTTTATACTCTTTGTATTTTTTTACGATAGGTTCTATCTCTCCCATCTCTTTGACGTATTTCTGCCATACTGGCTGATCGTTTATTATGTCGGGGTCCGACACTTTCTTCGACAATTCGTCGTATTTTTCCGTTATAAAATCAAGTTTATCGAACATAGTTCACTCCTGTTTTCATGTTTTCTAGCTTTATATTATATCAGAAGTGTCTGTAAAAAAAAACTGTTTATATCTTCTTTCGTGTTTTGCCACTTCTTAATCGTCAAGACATATGCTACAGCCTTATATACGCTTTCTGTTCGTCAGACCAAATGAAATCCCCAGAGTGGTAGTTCTGGGGATTTTCGCTTTATGTGCAAATGCACATTATATTCGTTTCTTCGCCTACTGGCATTCTATATCACACTCAACATTCTTGTCAAATGTGCTTATCTATGTTTTCTAAGCCAAA
>CAYYMY010000043.1:0-9102 GCA_964473095.1 uncultured Oscillospiraceae bacterium
TGATTTTAATATGGATGGATTAAATGAAAAAATAAAAAAAAGCCTTAGCGTGCTTAGAGAAGAAATGGGAACGGTAAGGGCAGGCCGCGCAAATGCGGCACTGGTGGATAAAGTAGTAGTTGAGTATTACGGCACACCGACACCGCTGAAAGCCTTGGCAAACATATCTGTTCCCGAGCCGAGGACGCTCCTTATATCACCTTTTGATCCGAAGAGCATACCGGAGATAGAGAAAGCTATAAATGCAGCAAATATCGGCATAACTCCGGCAAACGACGGCAAAGTGGTGAGACTTCAGATACCTCAGGTAACCGAGGAAAGAAGGAAAGAGCTTACCAAGGTGGTGAAAAAACTCGGCGAAGACACTAAAGTGGCAGTAAGAAATCTCAGAAGAGATGCCAACGACAAAGTGAAAAAAATGGAAAAAGCAGGAGATTTTACGGAAGACGACGTAAAGGAAACTCTTGACGACATACAGAAGCTGACAGATAAAGCGGTAAAAGATATAGACGATATAGTGGCGGCGAAAGAAAAAGAAATCCTGGAAGTTTGATTTTGATAAGATAAGACATTGATAGATGTGGCCTCAGGTCACATCTATTTATAAGATACGGGGAATTGACATGCTCGACAAAGAAAGGATGCCTGTACACGTTGCCATAATAATGGACGGTAACGGAAGGTGGGCGAAAAAAAGAGGCCTTCCGAGACTTGCAGGACATAATGCAGGAATGAAGGCCATGAAAAAAATAGTGGATCATTCGGATAAGCTGGGGATCAAGTACCTGACAGTCTATGCGTTTTCAACGGAGAACTGGAAAAGGTCGTCCATCGAGGTCTCAGGTATATTCAAGCTGCTCGTCACTTACGTGAACAGTGATTTGAAGGAGCTTATCGACAACAATGTAAAGGTGAAAATTCTCGGAGATTACAGCACCCTCCCGGCAGATGCGATAAAAAGTCTTGAAAAAACCCTTGCATACACGGAAAGGAATACAGGTCTTCAGTTCAATATAGCTCTGAATTACGGCGGACGTGATGAAATAAGGAAAGCTGCTGTCGCGATAGGTAAGAAGATTGAAAAGGGAGAAATAAAAGCCGGGGATATAACAGAAGAAATGATAGGAAGGGAGCTCTATACGGGAGAGAGCAAGGCGGATACTCCCGACCCCGAACTTATAATAAGGACCAGCGGTGAGCTGCGGCTTTCCAATTTTCTGCTGTGGCAGAGCGCTTACAGCGAGATGGTCTTTTCGGATGTTCTGTGGCCGGATTTCACTCCTGAGGAGTATGAAAAGGCCATAGAAGATTATCAGAGCAGGGAAAGACGTTTTGGAGGAAGATAGGATATGAAAACGAGAATACTTTCTGGACTCATTATGTTGCCGCTTCTTATCATACTGTATCTTGGAGGATATGTGCTTTTGGCGGCATGCTTCGTGATAGGTGTTATGGGGAGCAGAGAATTTTACAGCGGTTTTGAAAAGACGGGTGTAAAGCCGAATCTCGCCGTGGCTGTCGCGGCTGCCGCGGGTCTTTACCTCATAAACATATTCACCGAAAAATACGAATGGTATATGCTTTGGTTTTTCGGAGCTGTGCTGGCGAGTCTGCTCTATCTGTTCAATATAGAAAAAAGAGAACTTGCTGATGCTATGGCTACGATAACCGGGATTTTCTATGTAGTATTCTTTTCCTTCCATGTTGCGCTCGTTGAGCAGGCAGGACCTTACGGGCTCATGATATGGCTGATAGTTATAACTGCTTTCGGGACCGATATAATGGCGTATTTTTCCGGTTATTTCCTGGGAAAACACAAGCTGTGCCCTAAGATAAGTCCGAAAAAAACCATTGAAGGCTCAATAGGAGGCATTATAGGAAGCATCGTGCTCAGCGGCCTGTTCGGATATATTTTCATGCCGGATATGATTATACACTGCCTTGTAATAGGACTCCTCGGAGGGATAGTGTCCCAGTTCGGAGATCTTACAGCCTCCATATTCAAAAGAAAGATGGGCATCAAGGATTACGGCAATCTCATACCGGGACACGGAGGAATACTGGACAGGTTCGACAGCGTATTATTTACAGCCCCGATGGTGTATTATTATATAGCTCTCGTCATAGGATACATGCCTTAGACGCGGGAGGTTTCAGTAAATGAAAAAAATATCGATACTGGGGAGCACAGGCTCGATAGGCAGGCAGGCTCTCGATGTGATAGAAAAAAATGAAGACAAGTTTAAAGTCTCAGCGCTTTCGTGTGCCGAGAGCGTGAAGCTTTTGTGCAGACAGATAGAGAAATTCCGTCCTTATGCCGTCTCGGTAAAAAATGAAAGGGACGCAAAACTGCTGTCGGAAAAATACAAGGATATTGAAATCTTTTACGGAGATGAAGGACTGATTGCGATAGCTTCCATGCAGGACTGCGATATGGTGCTCAATTCTCTCGTGGGGATGAGAGGTCTCGCGCCGACGATGGCTGCCGTTGAAAGTGGAAAAGATATAGCTTTTGCAAACAAGGAAACTCTCGTCGCAGGAGGCGAGATCGTAATGGAGGCCGTAAAAAGAAAAAGCGTTGCGCTTCTGCCTGTGGACAGTGAGCACAGTGCAATATTTCAGAGCCTTCAGGGAAAGAAAAATGAGATCAAAAGGATAATTCTTACCGCATCGGGAGGTCCGTTCAGAGGATACAGTCTGAAGCAGCTTGAGAATGTGACTTTAAAACAGGCTCTTGAGCATCCCAACTGGTCCATGGGAAGTAAGATAACAATAGATTCGGCTACGCTGATGAATAAAGGGCTCGAAGTTATAGAGGCAAGGTGGCTCTTTGATGTTCCTTTTGAGAAGATAGAGATTGTAATTCATCCTCAGAGCGTGCTTCATTCGGCTGTTGAGTATATGGATTCGTCGGTGATAGGACAGATGGGGAATCCTGATATGCGTATTCCAATAGCTTACGCCTTTTCATATCCGGAGAGGCTGGATATGTCATCAGTCGTGGAAAGCCTTGATTTTTTCAGTCTTAAAGAAGGAATGTCTTTCTATTCTCCAGACCGAAATGTTTTCAAGACGCTGGATATGGCATATGAAGCAGGAAAGCGCGGAGGAAGCTACCCTGTGGTTATGAACGGCGCGAACGAAGCGCTTGTGGAGATGTTCCTCAAAGGAATGATAAGATTTACAGACATACAGAATATATTGATAAAGGTGATGGATGAACACATTCCTGAATACAGACTTGATATTGAGGGGATATTGGAAGAGGACAGAAAGATAAGAGAAGATGTGAGGAAAATGATATAGCAGGAGGAAACAGATGACTTTGATATATGCGCTGATAATATTTTGCATGCTGATATTTGTGCATGAGCTGGGGCATTTTATAGTTGCCAAGGCGTGCGGAGTTAAGGTGAATGAATTTGCCATAGGAATGGGACCGGCAATCTTTAAAAAACAGAAGGGAGAAACCCTCTATGCGATAAGAATTCTGCCTATAGGAGGTTACTGTGCAATGGAGGGTGAGGACGAAGATTCCGAAGATGAACGGGCATTCAACAATAAGCCTGCGTGGCAGAGAGCATGCGTTCTGGCTGCTGGCTCTTTTATGAACCTTATTACTGCAGTGCTACTTCTCATAATAATAGCTTTCTGGTCGGGACAGCCGACTACCACTGTTGAGACAGTGCTTTCCGACTCGCCTGCGTATGAGGCAGGTATTGAAAAGGGTGACGAGATAGTATCCGTTGACGGTAAAAAGGTTGAAGACTGGAATGATATACTGGAGTTTGTAGGGCAGAGCAGTGAAAAAACTGCTGAAATAGGGATACTGCGTGATGGAGAAAATATGACTCTGACGTCGGCTCTCGTCTATGATGAGGAAGCAGGAAGAAATAAGGTGGGCATCTCTCCTGAAGTGGAGCACAGCATACTGTCTTCAATCTCGACGGGAGTCAGGAATACAGGTCAGATGACTGTGATGATGGTGGATATCATAAAACAGCTGTTCACAGGAGATGTATCGGTCAGCGAACTGAGCGGACCGGTAGGTATCGTTTATGCTGTAAACGATACCGCTCAAGCAGGAGTTATATATGTGGTTTATCTTGCGGCGCTTCTGAGCCTTAATCTTGCCATAATGAATATGCTTCCGTTCCCGGCTCTCGACGGAGGAAGACTTTTATTCCTTCTCATAAGAAAAATAACCGGGAAGAGAGTTACCGATGAAATGGAAGGGAAGATACATTTTATCGGTATCATGCTGCTGATTCTGCTCATGGTGTATGTGACGTGGAACGATATCGTTAGATTTATCGTGCCTATATTTACGTAAAGAGAGGTAGTTATGAAAAGAGCTGTTTATTGCGGAGATGTAAAGATCGGCGGAAATGAGCCTGTATCGATACAGTCCATGACCAATACTAAAACCGCTGATGTCAAAGCGACATTGGGGCAGATACAGGAGCTTGAAGAAGCAGGATGTCAGATAGTCAGGCTTGCGGTTCCGGATATGGATTCGGCGTATGCTCTTAAGGAAATAAGAAAAAAATGCGGCATACCCATGGTTGCAGACATACACTTTGATTATAGACTCGCAATTGAATCCATAAAAGCCGGTGTTGATAAAATAAGGATAAATCCTGGGAATATAGGCTCTGAGGAAGGGATTAAAAAGATTGTAAAGCTTGCTAAGGAGAGAAAGATACCGATAAGAGTCGGAGTGAATTCGGGCTCTCTGGAAAAGGATATTCTGAAAAAATACGGCAGGGTTACAGCGGAAGGTCTTGCGGAGAGCGCGCTCAGGAATGCGGAAATACTGGAAAAACACGGATTTGAAGATATAGTTGTATCTCTGAAATCTTCCGATGTAAAGATGAACTACGATGCGTATAAAACAGTCTACGCGAAGTCGGACTACCCGCTTCATATAGGAGTTACGGAGGCAGGAACTCCGACGAGAGGCAAAATAAAGTCCGCGGCAGGTATAGGAGCGCTACTGCTCGAGGGCATAGGCAATACGATGAGAGTCTCCCTTACGGCAAATCCTGTGGAGGAAGTTGTCTTTGCAAAGGAGCTTCTGGCATCACTTGGAATGAGAAGGGATGACATAGAGATAGTATCCTGCCCGACCTGCGGAAGAACGGAAGTAGATCTTGAGAAAATAGCGGAGAGCATAGAACGAAGGACAGATGAACTGAAAAGGAAAGGCGTAAGCGGTATCCGCGTAGCTGTGATGGGGTGTGTCGTCAACGGTCCGGGAGAAGCAAGAGATTCGGATATAGGAGTAGCCTGCGGCAGCGGAAAAGGTGTGATATTTTCAGGAGGGAAGATAATTTCAACTGTCGAGGAAAAGGATATAGCGGAAGAAATCATAAGACTGGCGGGGGAATATGATAGAAATACTGAAAGATTCGATTGATTTTTCAAAACTGGGAGAAGAAAGCAGGAAGCTCTTTAAGGCAGATGTGAAGGAAGCTGTAATTATTGAAGAGAGCAGAAGTCTTAAAATCGTCATGCAGCTGAATTATGTTCTGCCTGTTGAAAGCATAGATAAGTTCAAGAGAAGTCTTATCGGAAGACTTAAGGGAATAGAGAAGGTCGATATCGATATAGAATATGCAGAGCTTGAGCAGGACAGGGCGGAAGCCGTGGCAAATTACATAGAACATATGATAGGTATAGTCAACGGCAGATTTGCTCATGTGACCAGGACAATATATACAGATGTATTTGAGCTTAACGATGATCGTCTGACGATATATGCGCTTGGAGAGCTTTCAGTGGAGATACTGAACAGGCAGGTAGCCGCGGAATTCAGGAAGCTCCTTTTAAGAGATATAGGACTTGAAGTCGATGTCAGATTTGAGAACAAGACCGATGATTACAGAAAAGTCGGCAGACATATGGAAGAAAAAGAAGCGGCAGCAACAGGAGAAATAAGTAATGCGGCAGCTGCAACTTCGCCTTCCGCAGGTAAAAAAAAGCGCGGATACGTTCCTGTAAACGGCAGCGTTATAATGGGAAAGCATATATCGGATGAGCCGATCGCAATATCCAATGTCAATTCAGAGAGCGGAAAGGTGGTAATCGAAGGAGAGGTTTTCAAAAAAGATTTCAGAACGACTAAAATGGACAGCAAGCTCGTTATACTTTATGTTACGGATAAGAGGACGAGCATATGTGTTAAAGCCTTTGTCGTAAATCAGAAATGGGAGGATATAGATTCCCATTTTCAACCGGGCGATGGTATAAAAGTGAGAGGTCGGGCTCAGTGGGACAGGTTTGACAACTGTACGATAATGATGGCTGAGAGCATAGAAAAGACCGAAAAGCATGAACGTGAAGATACTTATGAAGAAAAGCGCGTAGAGCTGCATGCACATACTAAAATGAGCGCCATGGATGGACTGAATGATGTCAAGCGCATGGTGCAGACCGCTGAGAAATGGGGACATAAAGCAATTGCCATAACGGATCACGGAGTGGTGCAGGCTTTCCCGGATGCGTCTCATGCCGCAAAGGATATAAAGATACTGTACGGATGTGAAGGCTATCTTCTTGAGGACAGGGATCTGATAAATGAAGACGGCTCGATAAATTACAAGGGCAGAGGCACAAATCATGTGATAATATTTGCAAAGAACAGGACAGGACTGAAAAATCTGTACAAGCTCGTGTCTTTTTCACATCTCGATTATTTCTATAAAAAACCGAGGATACCGAAATCTGTTCTTACGAAGCACAGGGAAGGTCTTATCGTGGGCTCTGCGTGTGAAGCGGGAGAGATATATCGTGCCGTACTGAGAGATGAAGATGAAGCTGAGATGAAAAGGCTCGTGGATTTCTACGATTATCTTGAAATACAGCCTATCGTCAACAACAGGTTTCTCATAGAGGGCGGACAGGTCAGAAATGAGGAGGAGCTGCGTGAAAACAACAGGAAGATAGTTGCTCTCGGAAAGAAATACGGAAAACCTGTTGTCGCAACATGTGATGCCCATTATTTTGATGAAGAAGAGGCTCTCTACAGACGAATAATTATGGCAGGGCAGGGATTCAAAGATGTAGAGGGGGATGAGGGTCTGTATTTCAGGACCACTGACGAGATGATGGAGGAATTCATGTATCTCGGGGAAGAAAAAGCAAGAGAAGTGGTCATAGAAAACCCTAATATGATAGCAGACATGATGGAAGATATGATGCCTGTGCCGGAAGGCAAATTCCCTCCTAAAATCGAAGGCGCTGAAGAAGATCTGAGAAGATCCTGCGAGGAAAAAGCCGCAGCCATGTACGGCTCGCCTCTTCCTCAGGAAATAAGGCAGAGACTCGATAAGGAACTCAACTCCATAATAGATAACGGATACGCTGTAATGTACAGATCTGCTGAGCTTCTTGTAAAAAAGTCGCTCAAGGACGGATATCTCGTCGGATCAAGAGGCTCGGTAGGCTCGTCCTTTGTAGCAACGATGTCAGGCATAACGGAAGTAAATCCTCTGCCCCCTCATTATCTGTGTCCTAACTGCAAGCACCTGGAGTGGGGAGACAATGAAAAATATGACTGCGGAGTGGACATGCCGGATAAAGTATGTCCTGAATGCGGAGCACCGTACAATAAAGAGGGCTTTACAATACCATTTGAGACCTTCCTCGGATTTAAAGCCGATAAAGAGCCGGATATAGACTTGAACTTTGCGGGAGAATATCAAGCTACCGCTCAGAAATACGTAGAAGAGATATTCGGAAAGGAAAATGTATATAAGGCGGGAACCATAAGTGCGGTAAAAGCGAGAATAGCTTTCGGATATGTGGCAAAATATTTTGAAGAAAGGAATATCAGCATCAACAGATTCGAGAGAGACAGGCTCACAGCATGCTGCACCGGTGTCAAAAAGACTTCGGGACAGCACCCGGGCGGTATTATCATCGTGCCCGACGGACATGAGATATACGAGTTCTGTCCTGTACAGCATCCGGCAAACGATGTGAAGTCGGATATAATAACTACGCACTTTGATTATCATTCCATAGATAAAAACCTTTTGAAGCTGGATATACTTGGACACGATGCGCCGTCAATGATAAGACAGCTTCAGGATATGACCGGAGTAGACCCTACGAAGGTGCCGATAAAGGACGATAAGGTAATGAGCATATTCAAGGGCACGGAGGGACTTGATATCAAAGACGCGGATTACAGATTCACTCACGGAAGCTACGGTATACCTGAATTCGGCACGAAGTTTGTAAGACAGATGCTGGATGATACGAAGCCGGAGAATTTCGCCGATCTTGTGAGAATATCGGGCTTTTCCGACGGTACCGATGTTTGGCTGAACAACGCGCAGGATCTGATAGTAAACGGCATTGCCACCATGAAGGACGCCATTTCCACCAGAGATGATATCATGAATTATCTCAAACTGAAGGGAGTGCCGAATAAGGATGCCTTCACGATAATGGAAAAGGTGCGAAAGGGAAAAGGACTCACAGAGGAGCAGGAAACATTGATGAGGGAAAAGGATGTACCGGAGTGGTACATAGAATCTTGCAAGAAGATACAGTACATGTTCCCGAGAGCTCATGCCGTGGCATATGTAATGATGTCCAACAGGATAGCATATTACAAGGTTTATCGTCCGGTAGAGTTTTATGCCGTATATTTTACGGCAAAGGTCGCGTATTTTGATGAAAAGGTGATACTGAAAGGCAGGGATGCCATATTAGCAAGGATGGATGAGATACTGAAAAAGGGCAAGGATGCATCCCAAAAGGAGGAAGATGAGCTGCCTGTGCTGGAAGTTGCATATGAAATGTGCGCAAGAGGATATGAATTTGAGCCGGCAAGGCTCGGTATATCCGATGGACTCAGATTCCTTTCCCATGACGGCAAGGTACTGCTGCCTTTCGTAGCGATAACGGGAGTAGGCGAAAGCGCCGCTAAAATATTAGCGGAGGAGTACAGAAAGCGCCCTTACGAGACTGTGGAAGATGTAAGCGAGAGAGGGAAGATAAACAAATCAGCTCTCGATGAGATGAGACAGCACGGAATTTTGGAAGGACTTCCGGAAACGGCACAGATAAGCTTATTTGGATGATGAAAGT
>CAYYMY010000044.1:0-8397 GCA_964473095.1 uncultured Oscillospiraceae bacterium
TGGTGCCGGCGATGGGGGTCGAACCCATACGGTGTTGCCACCACGGGATTTTGAGTCCCGCACGTCTGCCAATTCCATCACGCCGGCTTAACGTTAACAATTATATCATCATACATTTCTGATTTCAAGATATTATTACTATCATATGCTGTGTTCGCGATGATATGCCTTTGCCATGATGCAGTCGTTTTCTATCTGTCTGCTGAGTTCTTCCACACTGCCGAATTTTTTTTCTTCTCTCGTCTGCTTTATAAATTCAACTTTTATCTGTTTGCCGTAAAGCTCGCTGTCAAAATTGAAGATATGTGTTTCCACGTTTTTTTTGTAATTTCCTATGGTGGGTTTTACTCCTACGTTGGTCACGCTCGGATATTTCACATCGTTATACGTGCAGTATGTGATATAAACTCCGTTAGGAGGGGTTGCCATATCTTCGTCTATCATTATGTTCGACGTCGGGAATCCTATGGTTCTTCCCAGTTTGTTCCCCACCACGACTTCTCCTCCTATGGAATACATCCTGCCCATAAATTTCGTACATTCTTCCATCCTGCCTTCCCGGATAAGTTTTCTTATATACGTACTGCTTACTATTATGCCGCCTATCTTGTAAGGCTCCTGCACATGTATGCCGAAGTCGTGCTTCATTCCTTCCCTCATGAGCATTTCAGGATTCCCCGCCGCTTTATATCCGAAAGTATAGTTGAATCCGCAGTATGCTTCTTTTATCCTGAATTTTTTTACCAGTATATTTTCAACAAAGCTTCCCGGCGACATCCTGAGTATTTCCTCCGTAAAAGGTATGCTGAACATGTAATCCACGCCCATATCCTCTATTATTTTCGACTTTTCTTCCGCATACAGTATATTTTTCACCGGCGGCATATTTTTCAGCAAAGTCCTCGTGTGATTTGAAAAGATGAAAACGGCGCTTTTCAGTCCCGCGGCCTCTGCGCTTTTTACCGTTCTCTTGATTATCTCCTGATGCCCTTTATGCACACCGTCAAAATTGCCGAGTGCAATGACTGTGCTGTCTATATCTCTGACTTCTTCAAGTGAATTGAAAATCTTCATATTTCCTGCCTCGTTGTAAATATCTTTTCAGCCTTTAATTTATTACCGTCTTTACAGTAACGCGCTAGTCCGAGAAACTTATTGTCTTCATTTCTGTAAACTCTGTATATTGGTGTTTTTTCCACGGGTTCAGCCTCTTCAAGTCTCGCCTGATTTATCCTTATGCTGCCTCCGTTCACAAAATATTCCGCACGACCGGCATTTATCCACGCTTTTCCGAAACGTACAAGAGGATAATCTACAGGCTTCATGTATTTTTCTATATCCTCGACTTTCATGTGTTTAATATTCTCCGGACTTATCGCTCCGTCAAGGTCGAAAACACCCACAGCCGTCCTCTTAAGATATGACATCGATGCTCCGCATCCGAGCTTTTCACCAAGATCATTGCATAAAGATCTTATATAAGTGCCTTTGGAGCATGTCACTTCGAATGTTACCTCTCCCTTTTCCATATCCGTATTCCTGACGGATATATTGCTTATATGCACCCTCCTCGGTTTTATCTCCACATCTTCACCTGCTCTGGCATATTCGTAGAGTTTTTTGCCTCTCACCTTGATTGCCGAAAATTTGGGCGGAATCTGCTTGATATCACCGATGAACTCCCTGAGAGCTTTTTCAACATCATCATCTCGTATATCCGATATTTCCGAAGTTGTCAAAGTTTTCCCCCATATATCAAAAGTATCTGTCACTGTTCCCAGCTTCGCGGTGCATAAATACGTTTTGGAATCAAAGTTCATATATTCCATTATCCTCGTTGCTCTTCCAACAAAAACCAGAAGAAGTCCTTCCGCCATGGGGTCCAGTGTACCTCCGTGTCCTATCTTCTTTATTCCCAGTACTCTTCTGCACACGGCTACACAGTCATGTGATGTCCATTCACGAGGTTTGTTCAAAACCAGTATGCCGTCTGTCATAAAAAATTCTCCACGTATCTCTGTATTTCCGATTTTATTGTTTCCGCGGCTTTTTCAACAGGAAGAGAAAGCGTGCATCCGGCTGCCTTCATATGTCCTCCACCTCCGAACTTCACGGCTATCGTATCCACCCTGCCCTTCGATTTGGCTCTCATGCTTACCTTCACCGAATCCTCTTTTTCCTTTAAAACGGCGGCTATCTCCACACCTTCTATATTTCTCACGGAATCTATCACATCTTCAGCTTCCTCGTATGACGCCGAAGCTTCTTTCATCATGCTCCTTGTCACGCATACCAAAGCAGCTTTGCCTCCGCTGAGCATTTCGATTTTTTCCAGCGCCTTTGCCCTGAGCATGAGCTTGCTGAGGCTGACATTCTGATACACGGATACGGTTATCTTCATGTGGTCAATATTCTTTTTCATCAGGTCCGCGGCAATAGCATGCGTCTCCGATGTCGTATTTGAATACTGAAAGCTTCCCGTATCTGTAACTATACCGGTATACAGCGCTTCCGCCGCGGGAATATCCATGTCGATATCCATGATTTTTATCAGTTTATATATTATCTGCGCGCATGCGGCTTCATCGCCGTCTATATACCAGTAATCTCCAAATCCCTCACCTGTAAGATGATGATCTATGCATATTCTCTCTCTACCGCTCAAAAACTTGTCTTTTCTTTCTGGGATCCTCGATTCCTCGCTGCAGTCCACACATATGCAGATGTCAGGCGAATCGATGCAGTCCTTATCCAGTGTAAAACAGTCGGAATTCAGGAAGCTGAGATATTCGGGAATATTTTCCTCAAGCAGTACGTATGCTTTTTTCCCGAGAGCTCTCAGCGTGCCGCACAGCGCGGCGGAAGAGCCCAGAGCATCCCCGTCAGCGCTGATATGAGGGAATATCAGTATATTGTTTGATTCCTTCAGTTTTTCTCCTATCTCTTTCAGAGATATGTTGCTATTCATCTTCTTCCTCATCATGCCTTATATTCAGATCGCTTATTATACTCGAAATATGCCTTCCGTATTCCATGGATTTGTCGATTTTAAAAATGAGTTCCGGCACATGTCTGAGTTTAATTTCCCGTCCGATTTCATTTCTGATGAATCCCCTGGCGCTGTTCAGAGCATCGATGGCTTCCTTCTGCGCTTTCTCATCATTTCCGTCTAATCCTAAAGCTGTGATATATACCGTTGAATAGCTCCCGTCGCTGGTCACCTCAACGGCAGTAACGCTTATCATGGAAGACAGTCTCGGGTCTTTAAGCCCCTTCAGCAGCATTTCGCTTATTATTTTCTTGATCTCTTCTCCAAGTCTTCCCTGTCTGTGTCCTTTTCCCATAAAAGACCTCCTAATCTCGCTTTATTTCCTCCATGGTGAAGCATTCGATAGTGTCTCCCTCTTTTATGTCGTTATAGTTTTCTATACCTATACCGCATTCATATCCCTGAGCCACTTCTCTTACGTCATCCTTGAATCGCTTAAGCGATGATATCCTGCCCTCGTGTATCACTATGCCGTCCCTTACAAGACGTACCTGTTCGTTTCTCACAACTTTTCCGTCCGTGACGTATGCTCCTCCTACGATGCCCACTCCCGGCACCTTGAAGGTATTCCTTATTTCCAGGGTGCCCAGAACGACTTCCTTGAATTCAGGATCAAGCATACCATTCATGGCGTTTTCAACATCATCTATTATATCGTATATAACTCTGTACGTTCTTATCTGCACACCTTCACGCTCCGCTATGGCGCTTACAGTCGCGCTCGGTCTTACGTTGAATCCTATGATTACGGCATCTGATGTGCCTGCAAGCATGATATCCGACTCGTTTACCGTGCCGACTCCCGTATGAACGATTTTGACTCTTACTTTATCGTTGGAAAGCTTTTCAAGGGATGAAACTATCGCTCCCACAGAGCCCTGCACATCACCTTTGACTATGAGGTTAAGCTCTTTTACTTCACCTTCCTGTATCTGGCTGAACAGCTCTTCAAGGGTGGCGCTGGAATTTCTTGCCAAAACCTCTTCCCTAAGCTTGCTCTTTCTCTTTTCCGCTATTTCACGAGCCACCTTATCATCTTTAACCGCATGGAACACATCGCCTGCATGAGGTACATCTGTAAGACCCAGCACTTCAACTGCGGTTGCCGGTCCGGCAAGTCTTATTTTTTCGCCCTTATGGTTTGTCATAAGTCTAATTTTTCCCGAGCAGGTGCCTGCCACTATACTCATACCTGCCTTGAGCGTTCCGTTCAGAACAAGCAGACTCGCAACAGGACCTTTCGTCTTGTCAAGACGAGCTTCGAGTACAGTTCCGAGAGCAAGTCTGTCGGGATTTGCCTTGAGTTCGAGCACTTCCGCCTGGAGCAGTATCATTTCCAACAGGTTCACTATACCCTCTCCTGTCTTTGCGGATACCGGAACGCTTATAACATCTCCGCCCCAGTCTTCCACGAGAACCCCTCTGTCGGCAAGGTCTTTCTTGACGAGATCAGGATTTGCTCCCGGTTTATCCATCTTGTTTATCGCAACAATTACAGGGACTCCCGCCGCCTTCGCATGGCTTATGGATTCAACAGTCTGAGGCTTTACGCTGTCATCTGCCGCAACCACGAGCACAGCTATATCGGTGGCGTGGGCACCTCTCGCTCTCATGGCGGTAAAAGCTTCATGTCCCGGGGTATCTAAGAATACTATCTTTTGACCGTTTATTTCAACCTCGGAAGCACCTATATGCTGAGTTATGCCTCCTGATTCGTGCGCCGTTACATTGGTTTTTCTTATCGCGTCGAGGAGAGACGTTTTGCCGTGATCGACGTGCCCCATTACCGTAATGATAGGTGCTCTCGGCTTGAGGTCCTCTTCCTTGTCTTCGAAATTTTCTATTCCCTCTTCTTCCGTTTCTTCTTTGACGTTTCCTATGGCTACCTGTACTCCCATTTCCTCTGCCAGAAGCACAACTGTATCTTCATCGAGATTCTGATTCACGTTTGCCATGACTCCCATCTTCATCAGGGTCATTATTATCTGCGATACAGTCGTCTTTGTCTGCTCTGCAAATCCCGCAACCGTTATAGGGACGTTGATAAGCACTGTCCCTGCAGGAAGCGACGCAGCTTCATTTTCAGGCTCAGGCGCAGCCTTCGGTTTGTTATGCTTTTTATTTCTTACCTGTTTTTCCAGGGATTTAGGCTGCATCTTCCCGCCTTTTTTCCCCCCTCTTTCGAGTTTAGCGAACTTATCGTGTTCCTTTTCTCTTCCTTTTTTATCATTTCTGTGGGATGAAGGCTTTGAAGGCATCACTTCAGATGCCGTTTCTTCTCTCCTTGAAGATCTCTTTGTAGGTCTGTCGCTTTTAGCGGCACGCTTTTCAGCAGCCTTTCTTTCAGTATCACGGCGTTCTGCCGCTTCCGCTTCCTCGCGCCTTACATCCTCAGCGCGTTTTATTACCTTAAGCCTTGTCTGTCTTCTCAGCTCTTCATGCTTCTTTTCAGAAGGTTTTTCAGCAGGAGCAGCCTTCTTTCTTCCTTCCTTTGCCTCGGCTTTTGCTGCTTTTTCTTTTGCTATGCGTTCCTCAAGCATAGTCTTTGACACAACCGGTTTCCCATCCGGCGGCTTAGGTCTTCCTTCAACTTCTCTGGAAACCACAGGTTTACCTGCAGGAGGCTTCGCCGCAGCTTTTGAAGTTGATTTCGCCGTCCTTTTCATCTCAGGCAGTTTTATATTCGCAGCTTTAACGGTGACCTTCGGTTCACCGTCTTTCTTTTCACTGTCGGATTTCTTTGCTTTTACTCTTACGACTTTTGTCTCTGTATGAGCACCGCTTTTCATAATGGTGTTTTTCACCGATGTCGCATCTATGTCTGACATTTCGTCGCTGATTTTCGACACTTCTATCCCCATGCTCTTGGCCTTTTCCAGAACTTCCTTCCCGGTCAGGTTCAGTTCTGCAGCCAGTTCTTTTATCTTCATAAGCACTTCCTCCTTTATTCCGATTCTCTGTCTATCTCATTTAAAATTACTTCTGCAAATCCCTTATCACACAGAGCAAAAATATTTCTCCCCGGTTCACCTGCGGCTTTTGACAGCTCATTGCTGTTTCCGTATTTCACATACCTGACTCCGTGTTTTCTTATTTCCTTCATTATCTTTTTTTCGCTGTTTTCGGATATATCTTCCGCAAGGATTAGCAGTTTCACTTTTCCTTTCGCCATTGCAAAAGCACATGTGCCTGCTCCCGACATCAGATTCCCCGATTTTTTTGCAAATCCCAGATAACTAATCACCTTTTTTCTCATGTTTTGTCAGCTCCTCAAACACCTCATCCATGCGCTCCTTCGGGATATCCGCGTCAAAGCTTCTTCGAAGAGCATTCCTTTTTTTCGCCTTCTCGATACAGGAAGCATCCGGACATATATATACGCCTCTTCCTTTTGCTTTCCCTGTAAAGTCCACGGAAATATCTCCCTCATAATACGCTATGCGCAGCATACTGTTTTTAGGCTTTGATTCCATGCACCCGACACATTTCCTCATAGGGATTTTTTTATTTTTCAATTTCATCGCCCCTATTCGAATCATCTTCATATTCTTCAATTACATCTTCGGACTCTTCGTAATATTCATCATCGTAAGCCGTTTCGTAATCATCGTTTTCCTGCGGCTCCTCATCACCGTAATACTGGGTATGGCTCTTTATATCTATTTTCCATCCGCACAGCTTCGCGGCAAGACGTACATTCTGACCTTCTTTTCCTATCGCCAGCGAAAGCTGATAATCAGGCACTACCACCTGTGCCGATTTTTCTTCTTCATCTGTCATTACTTCTTCTACCTTTGCGGGACTCAGAACATTTTTTATCAGTGTTTTCGAGTCCTCATCCCATGTGGTTATATCTATTTTTTCACCGAACAGTTCATCGACTATATTTCTTACTCTGATGCCTCCCGTTCCCACGCAGGCACCTACCGGATCCACGTTCTCATCCTCCGTATAAACCGCTATTTTCGTTCTTGAGCCGGCTTCTCTCGCTATGCTCTTTATCACTACAGTACCGTCTTCTATTTCGGGAACTTCAAGCTCAAACAGTTTTTCCACAAATCCCGGATGTGTTCTCGAAAGGAATATCTGAGGTCCTTTAGTACTCTTTCTGACATCCATTATATAGGCTTTGATCCTGTCATTTACTTTATAGTGTTCACCTGCCGCTCTTTCTCCCGCAACGAGAATCCCTTCGGTGTTGCCCATGTTCACGAAAATCGTTTCATTGCTTATCCTCTGGACCGTTCCTGTAATAAGGTCTCCCTGTCTGCTTATATAGTTGTCGAATATCATTCCTCTTTCGGCTTCTCTTATTCTCTGTACCACTACCTGCTTTGCGGTCTGCGCGGCTATCCTTCCAAAGTCACGCGGCGTAACCTGATATTCAACAACGTCGCCCACCTGATATCTCGGGTCTATCTCAAGAGCTTCCTCAAGGGAAACCTCTGTAAATTCGTCTTCAACTTCTTCCACAACATCTCGTCTCATAAGCACTGCTACATCTCCGTTTTCCCTGTCTATGCTCACACGCACATTCTGAGCTGTCCCGTAATTCTTCTTGTAAGCCGATACAAGAGCTGATTCAATAGCTTCGATGAGAATATCCTTTGATATTCCCTTTTCCTTTACCAGATCATCTATAGCATTTATAAAGTCTTTATTCATTTTTACGTCCTCCCGTTTAAAAAATAACCGCTAATTTTGTCCTTGCAATCTCGTCGAGATCAAGAGTCCATTTTTTTCCGTCTTCGTCTGTAATCTCCACCGTATCACCTTCAAAGCCGTCGAGGGTCCCGCTTATGTTTTTCACACCATCCACGCTTTTATACAGTCTTACTTCCACCTGATGTCCGGTGTATCTCTGATAATGTTCCGGTCTTATCAGTTCTCTGTCCATTCCCGGCGATGAAACTTCGAGAAAATAATTCTGCTCTATAGCATCCTCTTCATCGAGCCTCCCGCTCAGAAACCTGCTCACCTTTTCACAGTCTTCTGTACCTATATATCCTTCACCTTCCGGCTTATCTATATATATCCTGAGAAACCAGTCCTTTCCTTCTTTTGTGAATTCGGAACTGTACAGCTCGTACCCTTCCTTTTCAAGAAAGTCTCCAAGCAGCTCCTCCGCTAAAACAGTCGTTTTTTTCTTTGCCATAAGCCTTTCCTTTCAGAGCGCCAAACATTGATTTTACATTCCATAAACCCTGCAGCTTCAAATTCATGCCCTTCACAAAATCAAAGAGTGGGTTTTTCACCCACTCTTATCAAGCCGATTAGTTTCATCGACATTTATATTATCATATAGATATTGGAATTTCAAGGGGAAAGCTGAAAAATATTACGATATC
>CAYYMY010000045.1:0-7197 GCA_964473095.1 uncultured Oscillospiraceae bacterium
TTCTGGAGGGAGCTGGATGGTGAAGTATGAGGTCGAGTTGTCTGTCCGGTTCCAGAGGGAGTTCAAGAAGCTGGACAAGTACACGCAGAAGATTATCCGGTCATGGATAAACAAAAACCTTGAGGGGACGGATGAGCCACGGCGGCACGGGAAGGGGCTGACGGCGGACCGGAGCGGACAGTGGAGGTACAGGATAGGCGATTACCGCTTAATTTGCCGGATAGATGATAACAAGCTAATTATCCTCGCATTGTCTGTAGGGCATAGGCGGAGAGTTTAGAAAGAGAAAAAAATAAAAATCACATGATTTTGAAGTTAAAAGAGAAGCTACTGTAGAGAATGCGGATTTTTTGTTCATGCACATAAGGATAATATTTTTTGAAAACACCTTATCATATTTAGTTCAGCTTAGGGCAGCGGCAGAAATTCAGGCTTTCTTGCCCGGAACTGACAGCAGTATTTGAATCCAAGGGATTTTGCAAATTCCACGGCGTCTCTGAAATGGTACATATAGTATTCGGGAGAATGGGCGTCGGAGCCGAATGTAAGTATTTCACCTCCGAGCTCAATATATCTTTTCAGAATAGATTCCCGCGGAAGCCAGGATTCTGTGCCGTATTTGAAATTGGAGGTATTGATTTCAAGACCCTTGCCGTTTTCCACGAGCAGTCTGAGTATTTCATCTATGGTGTCGCTATAAGGCGAATAATCGCATATGCGGCCTATGTATCTGTCCATTATGCTGAAATGTCCGATTACGTCGTAGTTGTCGAATTCCGATAGACATTCGTACATGTATTCGTAAAAATCTTTAAGCAGAACCGCCGTATCTGCTTTTGAAAAATCGAATCGGTACATATCATAGCTTCGCATACAGTGAAATGAGCCGATTATTATATCGAAAGGGTATCTGTCTATATAGTCATCAGCCTTATCGTACTGCCCTTTCATTATGCCTATCTCCATACCGATCAGGATTTCGATTTTGTCCCTGTAGCGGTCCTGAGCATTTTTCATGAATGGATAATAGCTGTCTATATCGAGCAGGAATGGAAATTCTGGATCGGGATAGCCGGGATCGTGGTGATCCGTTACGGCGAGCGTTCTGATGCCTGCATTTATCGCCCCCTGTATCATCGTGTCGGCAGATACGTCGCAGTCATCGGAAAATCCTGTGTGAGTATGGAAATCAAAGCATATTGCCGGTTTTTTATGATTGTTTCTGTTGATTGTCATTTTTTTTCTCATCCTTCTCAAGTGTTTCATTCGTATCGGTATTTCTGTTTATTTTTTCGCTTCTGACAAAATTCAGCTCAAACCAGAATGTGGTGCCCTTGCCCACAGTGCTGTCTACGCCGAAATCCATCTTATGGAGAGTGAGAATTTCCTTGACGATGGAAAGACCGAGCCCCGAGCCTTCAGAGGCACGCACCATATTGGAGCTGGCTTTATAGTATCTTTCCCAGACGTGCTTAAGCTCCTCGGCAGATATGCCGACCCCATGGTCTTCAACTCTGCACATAACGAATTTACCGCGTCTTTTAAGGGTAATATTGACGGTTTTATCATCGCCGCAGAATTTTATCGCGTTGGTGAACAGATTGGATATCACCTGTTTTATCTTGTCCTCGTCTCCGTTTACTATGAAGTTGGCAGGTGACTTGAGATTGAAATGATATCCTTCATCCTCTTCCATTATTCTGTATGTATTGATGATGCTTTCCGCCGCTTCGGTTATACTGAAATTGCTCTTTTCGAGAGTCATTTTGCCGGACTGCATGCGCGATATGGTGAGAAGGTCGTTGACAAGACCGTTGAGCCTGTCTGTTTCGTCTATTATAACCTGCAGATGATCTTCTCTTTTCTGCGGATTATCTCCGGAAATATCCTTTATCATTTCGGCATAGGACTTTATCATGGTAAGAGGTGTCCTCAGGTCGTGGGATACGTTTGCTATCAGATCCTTCTGAAGCATGTCGGATTTTTCCAGCTGTATGGAGGCTCTTGTCAGTGTATCCGCCAGATTGTCTATTTCCGTATAGTGACCGCCTTTGAACACTACGCCGTATCCACCTTCCGCAAGCTTTTCGGCTGAATTGGCGATATTTCTTATAGGACGCGTTATCCTCACCGAAAGATAGAACGATATGCAGCATGCTAGCATCAGGGAAATGAATGTCACGTATATGAGCTGGTTTGTCAGTATCTGTATCGTGGATGATACAGGCCAGAGCGGTGAAAAAATATACACTATAAGCGGAGTTTTGTCCTTGTCTATGAGTACGCTGCCGTAGGCGAGGACTTCCTTTGAATCGTCAAGCCCCTTTATTCTCAGCGAGACGGAATCCAGCTGTGTATCGAGAAGTCTCTGGTTTACGACTTCTATCTGCTTTGAATAATATCGTGAGCTGGTAGTGTCTTCCGATGGCTTGAAGTACATCGTACTACCGTCAAAAGACGATATGTATATATACATATCGTTGGTATCCGATATATTCTCGATACTTTCGAGAAATTTCTCGCTTCCGCTGTTTTCGTAAGTCTGTTCTATATTTTTGACCACACTGCTCGTCTGTTCCGTCTTCATGACCTCGTAGAAATTGTTGAGGAAAAGCACCTGCAGAAACCAGAGTATTATCATCAGAAACGTGGTGAACAGGATGAAGTACAGCCATGTTTTGAATTTGATACTTCTGTAATCGAGTTTAAGCTTCAAATTTGTAACCTACTCCTCTCAGTGTAACGATATAATCCCTGTATTTTCCCAGATTGTTTCGGAGATTTTTAATGTGAGTATCTATGGTTCTGTCGTCTCCGAAGAAATCATATCCCCATATATCCGAAAGCAGCTTGTCTCTCGAAAGCGCTATATTTTTGTTTTCTACGAGATAGAAAAGCAAATCGTATTCTTTTGGAGTGAGCTCTATCTTTTCTCCGTCGACGGCAACTGTTCTGGCAGGTATATTTATCTCAAGACCATCGAACTTCATTACTTTTTCAGAAGGCTTTTCGACTGCGCTGTTTCTGGAAAGCACCGCGTTGACACGTGCCATAAGCTCTTTCGGACTGAAAGGCTTCACCACGTAATCGTCGATACCGAGCTCGAACCCGAACAGCTTGTCGTACTCCTCGCTTCTTGCCGACAGCATGATTATAGAGATATCTTTTATTTTTTTTATCTCCTTGCATGCGGAAAATCCGTCGAGCTTGGGCATCATGATGTCCATTATTATGAGATCGTAATCATTAAGCTTGCAAAGACCTACGGCTGTCATACCGTCTGCGGCTTCCGTAACCTCGTGTCCGTTGAATTCAGAGTATTCGCGTATAACCTCTCTTATCTTCTTTTCGTCATCAGCAACCAATATTTTAGCCATTACAGATCCTCCTTTTATCTATATCATTTAGAATAAATTTTCAATGTGATTTTTCCATGAAGCTTATGTAATGATTGTAACACAATTTATTGGCGAGGTACAGAAATTGTGTTATAATCAAACTATATATAGCATGGAGGATTCGTATGTATAACATCGGCGACAGAATAGTGCACCCGATGCACGGCGCGGGAGTCATAGCTGATATCGAGGAACTTGAAATTCTCGGGGAAAAGCGGGAATATTATGTTCTCGATGTTTCCTGTGGAAGAGTAGGCGTAAAAATACCGGTGGACAAGTGCGGAGAAATAGGAGTAAGACCTGTGATCGACAGGGAGAGAATAGATGACATCCTGGATATATTGAGGCAGAAGGCTGATAAAATGCCTGAAAACTGGAACAAAAGATACAGAGAAAACATGGATAGGCTGAAAACAGGCGATATAACCGAGGTGGCCGCACTGGTCAGAGATATTGCAAAAGCCGATGAAGACAATCCAAAGAAGCTGTCATCGGGAGAAAAGAAGATACTGAATACCGCAATAAAGATCCTTAAGAGTGAAATAATGCTTTCTGCAGATATAAGCTCACAGGAAGCTCTTGAACTGATAGAGGATGCTATGATGCCGCAGGAACAGCTATAAGCTCTGCCTGCGGCATCGTGGACATAAAGACTGACTTGGAAAGGAGGTGAAACATATGCTGAGGAATCTTGTAAGGGCTGTTTTTATAATAGTAGGCGCAATGATAGGATACGGCGTGTTTTTTCTGGCAGAATATCTCATAAGGTTTTCTGGGCACGGGGAATGGGTTGATTTTTCCGGCATACAGGAATTATGTATCATCGCTTTATTTGCAATTATTTTTGGATTATTATTTTTCAGATTGACTCCAATCCTTAAAAAACAGGGAAACAAAATGGCAAGCAACATCGAATCGGACCTTCAGAAAATGTCGACAAATGACATAATAATGGGGACGATAGGTCTTATCACGGGATTGATAATAGCTTTTTTGATAAGCCAGATATATGCCGATATAAACATTCCGTTCCTCAATGTGATACTTAATGTGATAACCTATATAATACTCGGGTATCTCGGTATCATAATAGCCACCAAAAAGGGCCCGGATATCAAGAATATAATCAACAGCTCGCGTGCCGCGTCCTCATCCGGGCGAAACAGACAGAAGACGGGCGCTCCGCCTAAGATATTCGATACCAGCGTCATAATAGACGGAAGGATACTGGATATAATGAAGACCGGCTTTATTGAAGGACCGGTAGTGATACCGGAGTTTGTTCTCGTGGAGCTGCAGCATATAGCTGATTCTTCTGACGCGCTCAAGCGAAACAGGGGAAGGAGAGGTCTTGATATTCTGAATAAGATACAGAACGATTACGGAATAGAGATATACAATACCATGTCGGAAAAAGCGCTGGATGAAATACCGGAAGTCGATATAAAGCTTCTCAAGCTTGCGCAGATAATGAACGGCAAAGTTGTTACAAACGATTTCAACCTTAATAAAGTCGCAGGAATAAAAGGCGTGAAAGTACTCAATATAAATGAGCTGGCAAACACGCTGAAGCCTGTGGTTCTTCCGGGCGAAGAAATGGAGCTTGCACTCGTTAAAGAGGGAAAGGAAAACAATCAGGCGGTCGCATATCTCGATGACGGTACGATGATAGTGATCGAGGAGGGTAGAAAATTTATCGGCAGGACGATAAAGGTACTTGTGACCAGTGTCCTTCAGACCTCCGCGGGCAGGATGATTTTTGCAAAACCGGCGGCCGGCAGATAGGTAGAAGTTATGTATAAAAACAGCAAAGTGGCGGTGATAATCGCAGCGGCGGGAAAAGGTAGAAGATTAGGAGGACCGGTGCCGAAGCAATATCTTAAAATAGGAGGAGAGCCGGTGATACTCAAAACGCTGAAGGTCTTTTCCGAACTTGAGGAGATAGATTATATATTCGTGGTTACCAATGAAGAGTATATAGACAGGTGCAGAGAAATAATCATCAGCGGTGGAGTGAAAAAAGTCGAAGCGATAGTAGGAGGCGGTCATGAGCGTCAGGATTCGGTATATAATGCGCTTCAGGAAGTTAACAGAAAAAGACCCGGCGTTGAATATGTGCTGATACATGACGGCGCCAGACCTTATGTGAATGAGGAAACAGTACTGGGAGTTATTGCGGCAGCGGCGAAAAACGGCGCTGCCGCTGCGTGCGTTGCGATGAAAGACAGTGTAAGAAAAGCGTACGGAGATAAAAGCGTGAGTGTCGACAGAAACGATTATTTTGCTGTGCAGACACCGCAGGGGTTTAAGAAATCATATCTCATCGAAGCTTATGATAAAGCCTTGCGTGAAGGATATCGCGGCACCGATGATGCAGGTCTCGTGGAAAGAGCAGGATATGAGGTGAAAGCAGTGGCCGGAGACTATCAGAATATAAAGATAACAACGAGAGAGGATCTTCCTGTTGAAAACAGGGTAGGCACCGGATTTGATGCACACAGATTCGAGAGCGGCAGAAAGCTGATCCTCGGAGGAGTAAATATACCCTATGAGAAAGGTCTGGCGGGACATTCGGATGCAGACGTCTTGCTTCACGCTCTGATGGATGCGCTTCTCGGTGCGGCAGCGCTTGGAGACATAGGAGTCCATTTTCCCGATAAGGACGACAGATATAAAGACATATCAAGTCTGGCGCTGCTGTCGAAAGTGAGAGAGCTGCTGAGTGAGAATTTCTATTCGATAGGAAATGCAGATATCACTGTGATAGCGCAGGAGCCTAAAATATCTCCGTATACGGAGGAAATGAAATCGAACATATCCGATGTTTTGAAACTGGAAAAAAGCAGGATAAATATAAAGGGGAGCACTACGGAAAAGCTTGGGTTTACAGGACGGGGAGAAGGCATCGCGGCAGAAGCGGTGTGTTCAATATACAGGTAGTAAGGAGAGAGAAGACAGCGATGAAATTATCTAAGATGCATTTAAAAACGTTGAGAGAGGTTCCTAATGAAGCGGAAATCCCGAGCCATATTCTGCTGTTGAGGGCAGGAATGATAAGGAAACTCGTATCGGGAGTTTACGGGTTCATGCCTCTGGGCTGGCGTTCGGTAAGAAAAATCGAAGACATCGTAAGATCTGAGATGGATGCGGCAGGAGGACAGGAAATACATATGTCGGCTGTACAGCCGGCAGAGCTTTGGAAAGAATCGGGAAGATGGTATGCTTACGGACCGGAGCTTTGGAGACTGAAAGACAGAAACGACAGAGAATTCTGTCTCGGACCGACTCACGAGGAGATATTCACGGATATCGTCAGGAACGATATTTCCTCATACAGACAGCTCCCTGTAAATCTCTATCAGATACAGACAAAATACAGAGATGAAGCAAGGCCGAGATTCGGACTTATGAGGAGCCGTGAGTTCATAATGAAAGACGCCTATTCCTTCGACAGAGATTTTGAAGGGCTGGATAAGAGCTATCAGGATATGTATGAAGCGTATGAAAAGATATTCACAAGATGCGGACTTACATTCAGACCTGTAGAGGCGGATACTGGAGCCATAGGCGGCAGTAATTCACATGAATTCACAGCACTTTCGGAAGTTGGGGAAAGCGAGATAGCCTACTGTGAGAAATGCGATATGGCGGCAACGGTAGAAAGAGCTGAATGCAGGGATGACAGACCTGAAAAGGACGAGCCGGAGCTTCAGATGAAAGAAGTGCATACACCCGGTACAAAAACTATAGAAGATGTCGCTGCATATCTTGGACTTGATAAAAAACAGACGATAAAAGC
>CAYYMY010000045.1:7207-8296 GCA_964473095.1 uncultured Oscillospiraceae bacterium
AAGCCCTTCTCTTTGTTAAATACGATAATGAAGGAAATGAAGACGAATATGTTGCAGCTTTCGTCAGAGGCGACAGAGAGCTGAATATGACGAAACTCGTAAATGCCCTTGATATACCTGAGCATGCCATAGAATTTGCAGATGAAGAAAAGATGTCAGCGATTACAGGTTGCGTAGGCGGATTCACAGGACCTGTAGGGCTTCACGACTGTACTCTCGTAGTAGACAGCGAACTGACGAGATTCAGAAATATGTGCGCCGGAGCCTGCAGAGAGGACTATCATCTGATAAACGTGAACTACGGAAGAGACTATACGGGAGATATAGTTACCGACATAAAAGTTCTTGCGGAGGGAGATGCCTGCCCTGTATGCGGAGCTCCGATAAAACACGCCAGAGGCATTGAAGTGGGACAGGTATTCAAACTGGGAACGAAGTACAGCGAAGCTATGGGAGCTTTTTACAAGGATGAGAACATGTATGATCATCCGATAGTTATGGGATGTTACGGTATAGGTGTCACAAGAACGCTTGCGGCAGTCGTAGAGCAGCATCACGATGAGAACGGGATAATATGGCCTATGTCTGTAGCGCCGTATCACGTGATAATAACGGTCATGAAGCCGGATGATGCCGTTCAGGCGGAAACGGCTGACAAGATATACGAGGCTCTCCTGGATTCTGGAGCGGAAGTGCTGATGGATGACAGAAAAGAACGTCCGGGCGTGAAATTCAAGGATGCAGACCTTCTCGGGATCCCTATCAGGATAACTGTAGGCAGGGGAGCTGCTGAAGGGAAAGTGGAATACAAATTAAGACGCGAAGCTGAAAAGACGGAAAAGACGGTAGAAGAAAGTATCTTAAAAGCACTTGAAACTATTGAAAAGGAAAAGAGATAATGAATTTTATTTCTGTAATGGAAATAATAGGCACTGTTGCCTTCGCCGTATCGGGTGCTCTTGTGGCGATAGATAAGAAGCTCGATTATTACGGTATACTTTTTCTTGCGATAATAACGGCAGTGGGAGGCGGTATAATACGTGATGTCATTATCAGTCTTCCGCTGCCTCTTGCGCTTGAAAACCCTCT
>CAYYMY010000046.1:0-8254 GCA_964473095.1 uncultured Oscillospiraceae bacterium
ATTTTTAAGAAGTTCAATTCTGGGTAATGGCAATGTTACTATTTTTTCGACTGGATAGCCAAAACCTTCAGAAAGATGAGATTTGTAGCCATTACCGGATGATAGGATATAATCATAGTTATTATGCATTTTTAATAATTCAGCTAATTTTGACGAGTTCCCCTCAGGTTTATCAAGTATGCTATAGCCAAATTTTTTCATAGTACCTATTGAATGCCATATTTGAATTATAAGTAATTTTTTTTTGTGCGTTAATATGCTAATAAGAATACAATAAGAATCAAGAACAGCAATTTCAGATGTAGCTATATGGTACATTTGACGGAATAAATGAAAAAAATATGAAAACATTGAATGCAATTTTTTGTCCAGTGTTTTACACAGCAAAACACTTTTGTATTCAGGATAAAGTTCAGAAATTTTTTTCTTAATCATATTAATGTCGTTAGAAGGTTTATTGCTTTGTCTGCTTATAAAAACGACTTTTTTTTGAATTGGAAGTAACTTGAATATTTTATATATGAAATTAAATATAGATACACCTATACTGATTATTATTTTCATAATTATCCTCCAGATACTAAGAGATTATATCAAGAGAACGTTGTTTTTTCAATATTTTTATGATACTATTACTTAAGTTTATATTAAGAGAATGAATTTATTTTTGCTAAGTAATGAAAACTTATATACATAGATTGGAGATGATAAAAATGAATAAAATTTTGATTGAAGATATTAAAAATATATTACAGCAGGATATAAAATGGGACACGCTGAAAGGCTGCAGCGTTTTAATAACCGGTGCAAGCGGGATGCTGGGGAGCTATATCACGAGAACTTTAATAAAACTACGTGAAGAAAGAAAGTGGGAAATAAACGTATATGCGCTTGTAAGAAATCCCGAAAAGCTTCCCGAAGATATCAGAAATCAGGTCAGTATAATATGTCAGGATGTAACTATGCCCTTTGATACAGATGTAAAATTTGACTATATAGTGCACGCTGCAAGTCCTGCAAGTCCTCTGATTATGAAGGAAAAGCCTGTTGAAACGATAGCTGCAAATGTACTGGGAACTTACTATACTCTTGATATTGCAGTGAAGAGTAATGCAAAGGGATATATGTTTATTTCGTCAAGGGAAATATATGGACAGCCTTATGAAGATCAAAGTAAATTTACAGAAAATACTTATGGATTCGTAGATCCCCTGTCTCCACGTTCTTGTTACCCTGAGGGGAAAAAAGCCGCAGAGACCATGTGCATGTCATATGCTTATGAGTACGGGCTTAATGTTAAAATAGCCAGATTAGCTCATACATACGGACCGGGGATGTCTTTAGATGACGGAAGAGTACAGGCTGATTTTTTCAGAGATGCCGTAAACAAAAGAAATATTCTCATGAAAAGTGAAGGAAAGCCGATAAGAACGTATACTTATATAAGCGATGCTGTGTCGGCGTTGTTTTATATACTTTTAAACTCTGATGAGACGGTATACAATATATCGAGTCCTGATTCAACGGTTTCAATAAAACAGCTTGCAGAGGCTGTTGCCGGTGCATATCCCGAAAGGAGCCTGAAAGTTGTTATGGATATACCAGAAGAAAGCGGAAATTCAGGGACAGCGCCGTTTACCTTAGGAATATTAAACAGTGACAAGCTGAGAAATCTGGGATGGAAGCCTGCTTATTCACTGGATGAAGGTATAAAAAGGACACTTCAATATTTTGAAAATGCATGAGAACAGACATATCATTTTGATAAAAGACAATAAACTGCTTAAATTCATAATTATCGGCATTATCAATACCATGGTCGGTACGGCTATAATGTTCGGACTGTACAATCTGGCGGGATGCTCCTATTGGGTATCGTCGGCAGCAAACTACGTTTTCGCCAGCATTTTGAGTTATGTGCTCAACAGAAAGTATACTTTCGGATATTCCGGCGGGACAGCGGGAAGCTTCGCGAGATTCGCTGTCAACATAGCCGTGTGCTACTTTATTGCCTACGGCGCGGCCAGACCTTTCATGTCGTGTCTGCTTGAAGATGCAGCAGTTAGACTGCAGGAAAACGCAGCCATGCTGACAGGGATGGTCATATTTACTGCTTTGAATTACGCAGGACAGAAATTTTTCGTATTTGGATATTCTGGGAAATGAATTACATAGAAAGTTACAGAAAATGGACGGAAAGTCCGCATATAAGCTGTGAAGACAAACGAAAGCTTCTTGAGATGAGCGATGATGAGGTATACGAAGCATTCTACAGGGACATCGAATTTGGCACCGCAGGTATGCGGGGCAAAATGGGACTCGGCATCAATCGTATCAACAAATATACCATAAGGACGGCGTCCCGCGCTCTGGCGGCGATACTGGGAAAGGGAGCGAAGGCAGCCATTGCATACGATACGAGGAATAGCTCCAGAGAACTGGCGATGGAAAGCGCAAGGGTGCTTGGAGCCTGCGGAGTCAATGTGCTCCTGTTCGACATGTACTCTCCAGTTCCGCTTCTTTCATATACAATAAGAGAATACGGATGCGACGGCGGAGCAGTCATAACGGCAAGCCACAACAGCAGGGAATACAACGGATTCAAGACCTACGGCAGCTCAGGAGTGCAGATGGCTCCGGATATGACCGAAAGGATATCGAGGATCATCAGCAGCATGAAAGACCCGCTGGATATAGATATGTGCAGTCCCGGCAGTCCTATGATAAGGCATATAGGAAAAGAAGCAGCGGAAAGGTTTGAAAAAGCGGTCATAGAGTGTTCTCTTTTTAAAGATAGGGACAGCAAGAAAGATCTCAGTATAGTGTATACCCCTCTCTACGGCTCAGGAAGAGATTATATAAAAGATGTCCTCACAGCAGACGGATTTGAAAATGTAGACATGGTTGAAACTCAGTGTGCTTTCAACGGAGATTTTCCAGGACTTGCAAAACCGAATCCGGAGCTTCCCGAAGTGTTTGAAGAAGCTGAAAAGGAAGCAAAGAAGTCAAATGCGGATATAATAATAGGAACAGACCCTGACAGCGACAGAGTGGGAGTCGGTGTAAAATCGGAAAACGGGTACAGATATCTTACAGGTAATCAGATAGGAGCGCTTCTTGTGGATTTCATATGCAGGATGAAAAAAGGCATGAGGAGGACGCTGGTAACGACGGTAGTAACGGGGGAGCTGGGCTCCGACATAGCAAAGAAAAATAAATGCAGGGTGATGAAAACTCTTGCCGGTTCAAAATACGTTTGTGACAGACTCGATATGCTCACGGACGAGCAGTTCCTGCTGGGATATGAGGAAAGCTACGGTTATTTGGCGGGACGTCATGTAAGAGACAAGGACGGGATATCGGCGGCAATGCTCATCTGTGAGATGGCGGCATATTTCAAAGAGAAGGATATGACGCTGACGGACAGGCTCAGGGAGCTCTATGAAGAGTTCGGATATTACGCCGACTGGCAGGATTCCATATCCTATGAAGGTTCGAAGGGAGTCGACGTCATAGACAGTATAATGGAAGATCTGAGATATAACGGCGAAAAATACTTCAGAGATACCGGGACTTTGACGGAGATAATAGATTTCAAAGAAGGAGAATACGATCTTCCTCCTTCAAACCTGATGAAGTTCGTATTTGACAACGGCTCATGGGTATCTGCCAGACCTTCAGGCACGGAGCCGAATATAAAGATATACTACTGCATGAAGGGAACAGATGAAGAAAACGCCAGAAAGCGGCTTGATACGGCACGCCGCGAAGTAAAAAGAGCGTTTGAGAACATGTGATGTTCACATAAAATTCACAGGCATAATCGCGGCAGTTGTTGATTTGAAACAGCTCTGTTGATATAATGGTCTGTGATGTGAAAGGAAATAGGTGCGATCATGAGTTACGGTAAAACACATGGAAACAATAAAAGCAATGAGGATCACGCGCGTGAGCAGGCGTACAGAGAGTATCTGAGTCTGAGGGAAAACAAGAGCGACAGAGGGAGCTACGTGAAAGACGATACGCTGCACGGCTCGTATTTTTCCAGAAGCGACCAGAACAGGAGAGGCTCTATAGAAGATACACCGTACGGCGCTTCTGAGATGAGAAGGCGAAGCCGTGAGCAGAATGAACGGGAAGAATACCTGAGAGCACGTGAAAACGGCAGCGGCAAAGAGAAAAACAAAAACCCTATAGCAAGGCAAGGCAGAGTAAACAGAGATGATAAAATGACGCGCGCCGAGAAGCGGGAGGCGAAAAGAGCCGAGAAGAGAGGACAGGATGTCGGTGCAGGCGGCGACGGCACAGGATGCGGCAAAAGAAGAAAAAAGAATGGGCGAGGTCTTAAAATAGCTCTCATAGTAGTGCTTATATTTGTAGTAGGGATAGGCGGCACGATTGCGGCAGGTCTCACCGTAGTTAAAAATACGCTGGACAATGTGGGCAGAATAGAGCTGGATCTCGACATGATAGGTATCAATCCTCAGGTGGATTCGGAGCTCAGAAACTATAGAAATATAGCTATACTGGGTATAGACGCCAGAGACATGTCGGACGACAGCAATGTAAGGAGCGACGCTATCATCATAGCCAGCATAAATAAAGAAACGAATGAAATAAAGCTGTTTTCGGTATACAGAGATACGATGCTGGATCTGGGGGACGATACGCCAGGACTTGACAAGGTGACCCACGCGTATTATTACGGCGGACCTACTAAAGTTCTCTACGCGCTCAATAAAAACCTTGATCTGAACATAAAAGAAGTGGTTGTAGTCAACTGGAAGTCGGTGGCGGATACTGTTGATGCTCTCGGAGGTCTTGACATAGAGATACAGGAATCCGAAATATACGAAATGAACAAGTATATTCAGGATACCTATAATAACATAGGAGGATCGAATGAAAAGATTAAAGAAGCGGGAATGCAGACATTGAACGGCAACCAGGCGGTAACCTATGCAAGGATAAGAAAAGATTCTGCTGAAGGAGATTACAGGAGAAATGAGAGAATGAAGATAGTCGTTCAGGCGGCTTTTGAAAAAGCTAAGGGAATGAACGTAAGTACTCTAAAAAATATTTCTGAGGAAATACTGCCTGAAATAAAGACTAATATGTCATCGGCAGATATGATGGGTATACTTCTGAAATTGACATCATATACTATGACAGATAGCGTAGGCTGGCCTTATGAGGTGGGAAGCTACAGCAGCGATGCCTGGTACGGACCTCCTGTAACTCTTGAGAGCAATGTATCGCAGCTTCATGAAGAATTTTTCGATCAGGAAGACTATACACCTACTCAGGATGTTCAGGAAATAAGTGAGAGAATATCATCTGTGACAGGGTTGTATTAAATATGTTGTTAATGTAGAAAGGGTTAACGGTATGGAAAAGAAATTATCTCTATTGATTCTTTTCGGTGGCGTTTCATCGGAACATGAGGTTTCATGTGCGTCTGCGTCATCTATAGTTAAAAACATAAACAGAGAAAAATACAATATATATACCGTTGGAATAACAAAGCAGGGGAACTGGTTTTTGACGAGTTCCCCTGCTTCCGGTATAGGAGACGGCAGTTGGGAGTATGATAAAAGCAATAAGAAAGTACATATATCTCTCGACAGAGACAGGAAAGGAATACTGATCGAAGAAAAGGAACGTTTTGAAAATGTAAAAATAGATGTTGTATTTCCTGTACTTCACGGAAAAAACGGTGAAGACGGAACTATGCAGGGGCTTTTGCAGATAGCGGGACTTCCGTTCGTAGGCGCTGACACTGTATCATCGGCGGAATCCATGGACAAAGCGGCAACGAAAGCTATGATAGCAAAAGCTGGGGGCGTTAATCAAGCTGATGCTGTGATCGTATACAGGAAGCTGTTTGACCAGAAAAGATATGAAGAGGTATCAAGGATCACGGAGTATTTTAAAGGAAGATTTCCGCTGTTCGTAAAACCTTCCAACGCAGGCTCTTCTGTAGGTATAACCAAAATAAAGCATGAAGATGAAATAGAAGAAGCTCTGATCAAAGCCTTCAAAGAAGACAGCAAGGTCGTGGTGGAAGAAGGTATAACGGGACGAGAGATGGAAATATCGCTGCTCGGAAACGAGGACGCAAAAGCTTCACGTATAGGTGAGATATTTGCTGCTAACGAGTTTTATGATTACAATGCAAAGTACGAAAATAAAGCATCATATACTGAAATAGTCAAGGAACTTACCCCTGAAAAAGAAAGAGAAATGCGGGATATTGCCGTAAGAGTTTATGATATAATGGGGTGCAGAGGACTTGCAAGAGTGGATTTTTTCCTGCAGGAGGACGGAAAGGTGATATTCAATGAAATAAATACACTTCCGGGATTTACAGATATAAGCATGTATCCGAAGCTCTGGGAAGCGACGGGAATCAAATATTCCGACCTGATAGACGAGTTAATAAGACTGGCTCTTGAAGAGTAAAAGAGGAGAAGAAGAAATGGCAAAGGAAAAGATAAATTTTGAAGATGAACAGACGAGACTTAAATACAGACATACTACATCTCATATAATGGCACAAGCAGTCAAAAACCTTTGGCCCGATGCAAAGCTTGCCATAGGACCTGCTATAGAAAACGGGTTTTATTATGACTTCGATATGGAGCACAAGATAAGCGACCAGGATCTTTTGAAGATACAAAAAGAAATGAAAAAGATAATAAAAGCGGATTATCCTCTCGAAAGATTCGAGCTGCCAAGGGAGGAAGCCATAAAATTCATGGAGAAGAAAGGAGAGGACTACAAGGTTGAGCTGATAAAGGACCTTCCTGAAGACGAAGCTATCTCTTTTTATAAACAGGGTGATTTTACGGATTTGTGCGCGGGCCCTCATATGGAAAGCACAGGACAGATAAAGGCAGTAAAGCTTCAGAGCGTGGCAGGAGCATACTGGAGAGGAGATGTCAACAGAAAGATGCTACAGCGAGTATACGGAACGTGTTTCCCTACTCAGGAAGAGCTTGATGAATACCTTAAGAGGCTTGAAGAAGCCAAGAAGAGAGATCACAGAAAAATCGGAAAGGAAATGGATCTTTTCGCACTTTATGATGAAGCTCCGGGATTTCCGTTTTTCCTGCCTAAAGGTATGATAATAAGAAATGAACTGGAAAATTTCTGGAAGATGGAGCACAGAAAGAGGGGTTACGAAGAGATCAAAACGCCTCTCATCATGAATGAGCAGCTCTGGCGAACATCGGGACACTGGGATCATTATAAAGACAATATGTACTTCACGAAAATAGATGATGAGGACTATGCTATAAAGCCGATGAACTGCCCAGGATCGCTTCTCGTATACAAGAGAAAGATCTGGTCCTATAGGGAACTGCCTGTAAGAATGGGAGAGTTGGGACAGGTGCACAGACATGAGCTTTCAGGTGCACTTCACGGACTGATGAGAGTAAGGACTTTTACCCAGGACGATGCCCACATATTCATGCTGCCTGAGCAGATAAAGGATGAAGTTGTGGGAGTATTGAAGCTCATAGATGACATATACAAGATGTTTGGATTCACATACCATATAGAGCTGTCTACTAAGCCGGAAAATTCCATGGGTACAGAAGCAGACTGGGAAACTGCGGAAAAGGCGCTGAGCGAAGCCATCCAGAGCATAGGCGCACCGTATGTTATAAACGAAGGAGACGGAGCATTTTATGGTCCAAAGCTGGACTTCCATCTTGAAGATTCCATCGGCAGAACATGGCAGTGCGGTACTATACAGCTTGATATGCAGATGCCTCAGAGATTCGATATAACCTACGTAGGCTCTGACGGCGAAAAACACAGACCGGTAATGATACACCGCGCTATATTCGGATCCATAGAGAGATTTATAGGTATACTGACAGAGCACTTTGCAGGTAAATTCCCGCTCTGGATAGCACCTGTTCAGGTGAAGCTCCTTACCGTTACTGAAAAATTCGTAGACTATGCCAGTGAAGTCGCCAAAAAGTTCGAGGATGCTGGAATAAGAGCGGAGACAGACCTCAGAAATGAAAAAATCGGATACAAGCTCAGAGAAGCGAGGAACGAAAGAAATCCGTATATATGCATCATAGGAGAAAAGGAAGTTGAGGCCAAGAACCTGACCGTAAGAAACAACAAAACGGGAGAACAGTTTGAAATGACTCCTGACGAGCTCCAAGTGAAGCTTCTCGAGGAGATAGAGACAAAAGCCATATAGGTAAATTGGAGGAACAGTATTCAGCAGGGA
>CAYYMY010000047.1:0-7906 GCA_964473095.1 uncultured Oscillospiraceae bacterium
CGCCCTTTCTATATCTATTTTTTGATTCGCTGTTTTCTATGTTCTTAAGCGTTTTTTTTCTCTCAAGCTCTTTATATCTCTCTCTTAATCTCCGCCAATCCTTTGCCTTTACGCTGTCCTCTTTCAGGCTTCCTATGCGGCCTTCTATCTCGCCGATAATATCGTTGACTCTGTCCATATTATCGTTTGTCGATGAAAGCTTTCTCTCAGATTCCGCCTTCTTGTTCCTGTACATCACAATGCCTGCGGCTTCCTCGAATATTTCCCTGCGGCTCTCCGTTTTGCTGCTCAGGATATCGGATATTTTCCCCTGACCTATTATCGAATATCCTTCGACTCCTATACCGGTGTCCATTATCAGCTCTCTTATATCCCTGAGCCTGCACTGACTGCCGTTTATATAATATTCGCTTTCTCCCGATTTGAACATCCTTCTTGTGATGGATATCTCCTTGTAATCTATCGGAAGACTTCCGTTGGCATTGTCTATGACAAGGTTTACTTCAGCCATTCCTCTTGATTTCCTGCTGGAGGTGCCGGAAAAGATAACTTCTTCCATCCTGCCTCCGCGCAGCAGCTTAGGGCTCTGCTCTCCCAAAACCCACCTTATGGCATCGCTTATATTGCTCTTACCGCTTCCGTTGGGTCCGACTATACATGTGAGTCCGTCGCTGAATTCTATGTTTACAGGCTCCGCAAAAGATTTGAATCCATGCATGCCGATTTTTTTAAAGTACATTGATATATCCCTCCATCATCTCTTCCGCAGCCTGCTGTTCCGCCTGTTTTTTACTTTTTCCCCTTCCTTTTGTCTTCGGCTCTCCGTCCACTTCAAGCTGCACTATGAAGGTTTTGTCATGATCAGGTCCCATTTCCTTTACAAGAGTATATCTGATGTCGGTTATTCCCCTGCTCTGCAGCTTCTCCTGAAGAGCGGTTTTATAATCGTTTATAACGTATTTTCCGTGCCGTGCATCGTCTATGGTTTTCTCAAAAAGGCTGAGCACCACTCGCTTCACTTCTTCGAATCCGCCGTCTATGTACACTGCTCCTATGACCGCCTCCATAGCGTCCGCAAGTATCGATTCTCTCGTGCGTCCTCCGCTCTTTTCCTCTCCGTTTCCGAGTCTGAGATACTCCCCCAGTCCCAGCTTCCTCGCTTCATTAGCCAGTGATTTTTCACATACCAAAGCTGCCCTCGTACGCGAGAGGAATCCCTCTTCCTTGTTTGGAAACATCTTGAACAGCTCCTCACCTATGATAGCGTCAAAAAAAGCATCCCCCAGGAATTCCAGCCGTTCATTGCTTTTTTCTTCTCTGCTGTGTTCTTTTACATATGAACTGTGGGTCACAGATGTCAGAAGCAGTTTCTCATCTCTGAACACATAACTGATCTTTTCTTCAAGCTGCTTTAAATCGGGCATTATAAAAATTACTCCTCTTCATCCTTTTCGATTTCTTCTTCAATATCCAGCATCGCTTTTTTGATTATGTCGACCACGCCTTCCCTGCTGTACGGAATGCTTTTGATTATGGCATTTTTAACTGCGTTTGCCGTGGAGGAGCCGTGTATTTTGATTACAGGGCCCTTCACTCCCAGTACGGGAGCTCCTCCATATTCCTCGTAATCGAATTCTTTTTTAAGAGATTTCAGCTGAGGCTTGAGCATGACTGCCGCCATCTTGCTCTTGAAATTTTCCATGAGCTTACCTTTTACAAGCTCCAGTATGCTGATGGCGACGCCTTCCGTGAGCTTAAGTACCACATTGCCGACAAATCCATCGCATACGATTACTTCACATGCGCCCGCCGGCACTTCTCTCGCCTCTACATTGCCTATAAAATTTATGGGTGCTTTTTTAAGCTTCTTGTACGCGTCCTTTATAACGCTGGTTCCTTTGCTTTCTTCAACCCCGAGATTGACCAGTCCCACTCTCGGATCCTTTCTTCCCCACACGTACTCCATGTATATACTGCCCATGAGACCGTATTCCAGAAGATTATACGCCTTTGCTTCAGAGCTTGCTCCCGCATCCACGAGAAGCGAAGGCTCGCCTCCCATACATGGATATATGCTGGCAAGGACCGGTCTGTCTATGCCTTCTATCCTTCCGAGAATGAGACGTGAACCTACTACGAGGGCTCCTGTGTTGCCGCCTGAAATAAATACGTCTCCTCTGCCGTCCTTTATCATATTAAGCCCCACGACCATCGAAGAGTCGGGTTTCCTTCTTATGGCTTTCACCGGGCTGTCTTCCATGCTTATCACCTCGTCAGCATCCACCGTATGTATGCTGCTCCCTTTGAATCCTAGGGCATTAAGCTCCTTTTCTATGCTTTCTCTCCTCCCCACTATATATATATCGTCATCGATTATCTCCGCTGCCTGACAGGCACCTTTTACTATTTCAGCAGGCGCATTGTCGCCTCCCATTCCATCCAGAACAATATTCATATAACTGTTTCCTCCTTTAAAAAGTGAAAAGCTTCTAAAAAATGTAAAATGGAGCGCTCATCCGCCTACTGCCTTTAAAAACTCTTCTACCCTTCTTCTTATGTCTCCCACTCCGAATACGGATGAGCCGGCAACAACGATTTCCACTCCTGCCTCTACCGCATCCTTTACGTTTTCAAGGGTGATGCCTCCGTCGATTTCAATTTTAAAATCCGCGTATCCCGCCGCCTTTATTTCTTTCAGGGCTTCGACTTTTTTCAGCGTGTACGGTATGAGCTTCTGCCCTCCGAATCCCGGATTCACCGACATAACCAGCACCATGTCCGCCATCCCTGTAACGCATTCAAGCTCCGACAGCGGCGTCCCTGGATTTATCGCCACCCCGGCTTTTACTCCGAGAGATTTTATATGCCTTATGGTCCGGTCTATATGAGGACATGCCTCCTTATGCACCGTTATATATTCCGTATTGTCAGTGTAAAAATCCTCTATATACCTGTCGGGATTTTCTATCATCAGATGAACATCAAATGGTATCTCCGCCCTTTTAACGAGACTTTTTATCACTGTGCTCCCAAAGCTTATATTGGGTACAAAATGACCGTCCATGACATCCACATGTATAAGATGCGCTCCTGCCTGCTGAACACTTTCCACTTCAGCTCCGAGCCTTGAAAAATCCGCCGACATTATCGACGGTGCCAACTGTACCATAAAATCTACCTCTCTCAATATTTTTTCGCTTCTTTTATTTCTTCAAGCTGGTTCCTGTATGATCCATATCTGCTTTCGCTTATCTTCCCTTCTTCCAGAGCCTTTCTGACAGCGCATCCCGGCTCCGAGATATGACGGCAGTCGCCGTATCTGCATTCTCTCGCAAACCCTGATATATCCGGATAAAAATACTGCAGCTCATATTCATCTGCTTCCAGTATGTCAAATGATGTGAAACCGGGAGTATCGAATATCATAGTTTCCTCTTTTTCATCTATCGTGAACAGCTCCGAATGTCTGGTCGTATGCTTTCCCTTGCCTGATTTCAGACTTATATTCCCTGTTTCTGCCCGGGCATCCGGAATGATTCTGTTTAAAACAGTTGATTTTCCTACACCTGAAGGCCCCGCCAGCGCAGTCTTCTTGCCGCTTATCGCCTCTTTGAATTCATCCGTTCCTTTTCCGCTTTTGTCCATAAGGATCACAGGATAGATATGAGAATAGGTGTTTTCCAGAATTATGATGTTTTCCGCAGCCTTTTTCTTTGCCTCAGGCTTGCCCTCTCCGGCAAGGTCACACTTATTTACGCACATTACTATATCTGTGCCGCTTTTCTCAGCCATAACGAGAAATCTATCTATGACAGACAAAATCGGCGCAGGCGATGCTGCCGCCGCAACGACCGCAAAGCAGTCGACATTTGCGACAAAAGGTCTTATGAAGCTGTTTTTCCTCGGAAATATATCAGTGATAAGACTGTCATCGTTTTTCGGGATTATCTCAATTCTCACCATATCACCAACCGCAGGCTTCATATCCTGCTGTTTAAATACGCCTCTTGCTTTACACCTGTATACTTCATCGCCGGATTTTACATAATAAAATCCGGCGACACCTTTGATTATCAAACCTTCTGTAAACTGCATATCAGTCGTTGTCCTCATCTCCTGAATCCCCGGACGGAGCTGTAGTCTCCTGAGGCTGCGCTCCTCTGCTGACACGTACCCTTACCGTAGATCCTTTGTCAAGTCTGGCGTTGGCATCGTACTGCTGCCACATTACCTCGCCTTCGGCATAGGTGCTGCTGTATTCATAGCTTATAGAGCCCATGCTGAGACCGGCGTTTGACAATGCAGACCGTGCTTCTTCTAAGGTTTTTCCTATGAGATAAGGAACTACCGCCTGAGCCTTAGAGCCGTCACTTACAACGAGAGCAACCGCCGTTCCTTTTTCCGCTTCTTCACCGCCATCAGGAGACTGTCTTATTACCGTTCCTTCATCTTCATCGCTTTCGTCGGTAGTGACATTTCCGACTTCAAATCCTGCCGCCTCAATAGCTTCTCTTGCATCATCTTCGTCCATCCCGACTACATTAGGCACCGAGCCGTCGCCCAGACCTATACTTATATTTACCGTAACCGTGCTTCCCGTTTTTATCGTTTCTCCCGCAGCCGGATCCTGTGATACTATTCTTCCCTTTTCCACGTCTTCGCTTATGACCTCATCACCTTCACGTATCTTGAGGTCGTATTCTTCCGCCGCGTCCTGTGCTTCTTCCAGCGTCATATTTACAAAATTAGGCGCCTCTATCTCTTTTCCTCCTAACAGGCCCGTGGCAAAGGCTACTATAACGCCTATAGCTATTGCCGCAACAACGGCAGCAACGATGATTATTATCTTTTTCTTTTTACTCATAGGCTTCTTGTCTTTTTTCTTTTTGCCCTTTTCATCATCATCGTAATCTTCGCCGTCATCGTAATCCGTTTCGGCAATAGGTCCGTTTTCACCGTTTCCCATGAGGACAGAATTTCCCACTACGCTTCCCACAAATTCCAAATTGTTCAGTGCTTCTATCAGTTCATCCGCCGACGCGAATCTGTTTACCGGATATTTGTCCGTACATTTCAATATGATATGCTCGAGAGCAGGCGGGACACCGTCGACGACCTTTGACGGCGGCACCATCTCTCCGTTGATATGCATGAGCGCTATGTTGACAGGATTGTCTCCGTCAAAAGGTATCTTGCCCGTTAGCATTTCGTACATCACTATTCCGAGAGAATATATATCCGATTTCTCATCCACATATCCTCCTCTTGCCTGCTCAGGCGAAAAATAATGGACTGAGCCGATTATTCCGTCAGTGTTGTCCACTATAGTTGCCGCGTTTACGGCTTTAGCTATACCAAAGTCCGTGATTTTCGCCGTACCGTTAGGAGTTATCATAACGTTGTGAGGCTTCACGTCTCTGTGTATTATATGGTTCTTATGAGCAAAAGAAAGAGCCGCAGCTATCTGCTTTGAAAGAGCTATAACTTTAGGATAAGACATAGATCCCTGCTCTTTTATGTAGTCGCTTAAGGTTTTTCCTTCTATCAGCTCCATTACTATGTAGTGTATATTCCCCTCACGTCCCACATCGTATATATTGACTATATTGGGATGGGAAAGACTTGCAGCCGCCTGCGATTCTCTCCTGAAGCTGTCTATGAATTTATGATCGTTTATAAACTCAGGTTTTAAAATTTTAACCGCCACAAAACGATTAAGCAGTTTATCCTTTGCTTTGTATACAACAGACATTCCTCCTTCGCCGATTCTTTCGAACAGCTCATATCTGCCTGCCAGTACCTTATTGCTCATTTCTTCCTCCTAATAATTATATTCTTAAGCAAATAACCGTTATATTGTCTCTTCCTCCTGCACCTATCGCCTTATCGACAAGGTCGGTACACACATCATTCATGCTTTTACCCGAATCCAATATTTCCGTCATTATCTCATCCGTGACTTCTCCATAAAGTCCGTCTGAACAAAGCATCAAAATGTCGTCCTTTTTGAGATTTACTCTATAAAAATCCGGCTTTGCGGAATTTTCCGTTCCAAGAGCTCTGGTTATAACATTTTTCTGCTTGTGATTCTCCGCTTCATCCTCCGTTATTACCCCCTTGTCGATCAGCTCATTCACATAGGTGTGATCCTTGGTTATCTGCCTGAGCTGGCCGTTTCTGAACAGATATGCCCGGCTGTCGCCCACATTGGCCACGTATGCAGTTCTTTTTCTTATATAAGATGTGACCATAGTGGTTGCCATCCCCCGGTTTTCGGGGTCTGACATCCCCATTCTGCATATCTTGTCATTTGCAGTCTGTATAACGTCGGCAAAAAAGCCGAAAATATCCTCCGGCGCCTTGTACTCTCCGAGGTCTGACTCGTTTACCATTTTTGCTATTTCGCTTACTGCAGTTCTGCTGGCAACTTCGCCGGAATTATTGCCTCCTACTCCGTCCGCGACGATATAGACATTATGACTGGGTACCACAAAGCAGGCGTCTTCATTGTTCTTGCGAACAATTCCTTTATCGCATTTAAACCCTATCTGCACCATTACGATTCTGACCTTTCTTTCCTATTATCAGACTGTCGTTTTTCTTCATAACACATATGAAAAATCCGTCTGTGCCATTTACATTAGGAAGTAAAAGAGTCCTTTCCACTTTTTTGAAGGAAGGATTTTTATCAAGAAATCTCTCCACAACTCTTTCGTTCTCTCTCGGATTTATTGTACATGTGCTGTACAACAGCGTTCCGCCCGGCTTAACATAGGATGACGAAGAGGAGAGTATTGCAAGCTGCTTTTTAGGCAGCAGCTCCATCTCCGTATCGTATTCCTTGTATTTTATCTCCGGTTTTCTTCTTACCACTCCAAGTCCCGAGCATGGAACGTCCACAAGAACGCGGTCCGCCTTCTGATACATGGATGAATCCACCCTCGTAGCATCCCACGATCTTGTCTCTATATTGGTTATGCCGAGTCTGTCGGCTTCTTTGTTTATCAGATCCAGCTTTCTCCTGTATATATCTGAGGCTATTATTCTTCCGGTATTGTTCATTCTTTCCGCAATGGCTGTAGTCTTTCCTCCCGGAGCAGCGCAGACATCCATGACCGTGTCGCCGTGCTTTGGATCGAGCTTTTCAGCGACGAGCATGGAGCTTTCATCCTGAGGAGTGAACATTCCCAGCTTATACATATCCGAGTCCAGAAGTCCGCTTCCTTTTATATTCAGGGCATTCTGGCACATTGAGCCTTCCTCCACCTCAAAGCCTCTGCTTTCCAGCTTCTTTATAAGGTCCGGCTTCATAACTCTCAGCCAGTTCAGCCTTATTGTCACAGGCGGAGTTTCATTACCCGCTTTCATCAGCTTTTCCACAAAGCTCACGCTGTAATGCTCAAGCCACAGCTCTATTATCCACGGAGCATACGAATATTTTACAGACAGATACTTTATCTCGTCATCACTTCTGTCCGGCAGTCTCAGCTGTATTTTTTTATTGAGGTATTCCCTTAAAACACCGTTTACCAGACCTGCCTTGCTTCTGCAATATCTTTTCGCAAGCGTAACGCTTTCGTTTACTGCCGCGTATTCAGGGACGGAATCCATGTAGCCTATCTGGTACATTCCCATCCTCATCAGAATAATCTCGGGTGTCCTGAGACTTTTTATACCGTCTTTCACAAGCAGATCTATATAATAATCCAGCGTCAGCTTATGCTCCAGAACACCATACACCAGCTCTCTTACGAAAGCGGGGGAATTGGGTTTGTTAACTATCACCTGATGGTTTATCGCAAGATTTGAATACGCTTTTTTCGACTCTACATCCGACAATACCAGATACGCTGTTTTTCTGTTTACGTCCATCAATCACGCCCCCTCAACAATAAAATCCTTACCA
>CAYYMY010000048.1:0-1116 GCA_964473095.1 uncultured Oscillospiraceae bacterium
CCAGATACGCCGTTTTTCTGTTTACGTCCATCAATCACGCCCCCTCAACAATAAAATCCTTACCAATATCGTAGGGTCAAGCATCCCAAAATACATAATAATCACCCCTTGAAAAGTATTTTATCCTAAAACTGTTCCAATTTCAATGGAATTACCCTTTAAAAATTCCTTCACGCTCACTCTTTTTCTGCCCGGCATCTGTATTTCCGTCACCTTCAGAATACCTCCTCCTGCCGCTATGCATATGCTGCCGCTTTCAATATCCGTTATCGTGCCGTCTGCGGCAGAGGTCTTTTCATCCGATGCTTCCGCCTTCCAGAATTTTATCGTTTTGCCGTTCATGTCCGCATATGTGCCCGGCCATGGATCGAAAGCTCTTATCATCCTCTCTATTTTATACGGGCTCTGTGAAAAATCTATGTGCCCGTCGGCTTTGGATATCATCGGTGCGTAAGTCGCCAGACTGTCATCCTGCTTTACAGGCTTTATTTCTCCGATATTTTCTATCGTCTCCACCAGAAGCTCAGCTCCCGCTTCAGACAGCTCGTCATGCAGCTCGTCTGCCGTCTTATGGTCTGTATCTACACTTTTCTTCGCCAGCATATCACCTGTATCAAGGCCTTCCTCCATGTACATGATGGTGACTCCCGTCTTCTCATCGCCTTCGATTATCGCCCTCTGTATCGGCGATGCTCCCCGAAATCTCGGCAGCAGTGATGCATGTACATTTATGCAGCCGAGCTTTGGAATATCCAGGATCTCTTTCGGAAGTATCTGCCCGAAAGCCGCTACCGCTATGATGTCGGGGGCTTCCGATTTTATCCTGTCTATCGCATCCCTGTCATTTTTTATCTTTTCCGGCTGGATCACTTCTATACCGAGCCTCAGCGCTTCTTCTTTGACAGGGGAAAATTTCACTTTTTTTCCGCGGTCCCTCACCGCGTCAGGCTGCGTGACCGCAAGAGCTATATCGTGACCTGCATCATACAGCGCCTTCAGAGAGGGCACTGCAAAATCAGGAGTTCCCATGTAGACTATTCTCACCGTTTCATCTCCTTGTAATCTCAAATCAAACTGGATCCTCTTATTATTCTTCTTCGCTTTCTTCTTCCGGCA
>CAYYMY010000048.1:1126-7414 GCA_964473095.1 uncultured Oscillospiraceae bacterium
CCGTTTCATCTACATGTAATCTCAAATCAAACTGGATCGTCGGGTGCATTCTTCTTCGCTTTCTTCTTCCGGCACATATACTTTTTCCGCTTTGTCCGTATAAAGCACTCCATCGAGATGATCGTTCTCATGGCACATCACTATGGCTTCAAATCCTTCAAGCTCATACTCCTGCATATTCCCGCAGTAATCGAGACTCTTTATCCTTATTTTCTCAGGTCTGTCTACGATACCCAAATATCCGGGCACCGAAAGGCAGCCTTCATTGCTTTTCTGCATGCCTTCAGCTTCTGTTATTTCAGGATTTACCATGTAATATACTTTTCCCGGCTCCGGCTCCGCAACGAACATTCTTCTGAGTATTCCCACCTGTGGAGCAGCAAGACCCACTCCTTCGGCCTCTCTCATCGTCTCCACCATATCATCGAGTATCATCCGTATCCTGTCGTTCACTTCATCGACTCCGCGTGACTGTTTGCGCAGTATCGGATCTCCCTCTTCGATTATATTTCTAAGCGCCATGATTCCCTCCTAAATAAAGCTGTACGGATTTATATCCGCCACGGCTTTGTATTCCTTTTTCTTTCTTCTGTTCTCTTCATCTCTGACATCCGAAACCACATTCGCGTATTCATTCCTCTTGCCTCTCGGGCATTTTATAAGAAGCGAATACCTGTATATATCCTTTATCTTTCCCATATACGCCTCCTGAGGTCTGTATACGTTGCCTCGCTCATTTTTCAGACGTTCTCTTATCTTCTCATACCATATTTCCGCACCCCTGCGAGCATTTTCTTTCGATTTGGATGTAAATACTATCTGAAACAAATCACTGTAAGGAGGGTATACGAGAAATTTTCTCAGCTGCATTTCCGTTTTGTAAAAGCCTTCATAATCCTGAAGCGCCGCAAATTTTACAGCATAATTATCCGGGCTGTACGTCTGCACCACTACGCTCCCCGCCTCATCGCCTCTGCCGGCTCTGCCTGCCGCCTGTGTTATCAGCTGAAAAGTCCTTTCAGCCGATCTGAAATCAGGTATGTTGAGCGAAACATCCGCCGAAACTATTCCCGAAAGCCCGACATTTCTGAAATCAAGACCCTTGGCAATGAGCTGCGTACCTATTAGTATATCTGTTTTTCCTTCACGGAAAGCTTTAAGCTTTCCCGAAAGCTCTCCTTTTCTTCTAACAGTATCCAGATCCACCCGGGCAGTCTCATATTCTCCGAATATCTCCCTGACTGCTTCTTCAAGCTTTTCAGTACCGCTGCCGAAGTATTTTATATACTCGCTTCCGCATTCCGGACATCTTCGAGGTATTCTTTCCGTATATCCGCAGTAATGGCATATCATTTTATCTTCAGACTTATGATATGTCAAGGAAAGTCCGCAGTGGGGACATTTTGCCACATATCCGCACGTCCTGCAGGATATGAAGGCGGAATATCCTCTCCTGTTCAGAAACAATATGACCTGCCTGCCGTCCTCAAGCTGTCTCTTCATTTCTCCGCGCAGCTTCATGCTTATTATGGATCTGTTGCCGTTTTTCAATTCCCGCCGCATATCCACCACATCGATATGCGGCAGCTTCATCTTGTTGTATCTCTCCGTGAGTTTTATAAGCCTGTAGATCCCCTCTTCGCTTCTGCTGTATGTCACCACAGAAGGTGTAGCGCTGCCCAGAATGAGCAGTCCGTGATTGTCCCTGTCCTGCATTCTCTTGAGAGCCACTTCGGCAGTATCGTATTTAGGCGTATAGTCGGATTTGTAAGTCGTCTCGTGTTCTTCGTCTATTACTATAAGTCCTATGTTTTCAAGCGGCGCGAATACCGCCGATCTTGCCCCTATTACTATCTTTGCCCTGCTGTCCTTCGTTTTTTTCCACTGATCGTATCTTTCTCCCGCGCTCAGCCTGCTGTGCAGCACAGCTACATCCTCACTGCCGAATCTTCCTGTAAACCGCTCCGTGATCTGACCTGTAAGAGAGATTTCCGGAACGAGCACTATTACAGATTGTCCTCTCTTCAGAACTTCTTCGGCAGCTCTCATATATATTTCCGTCTTACCGCTTCCGGTTACACCGTGGATGAGAAATCTGTCATGTTTCCCTTTTCTTACCGCGCTGTTTATCTGCCTGAGGGCTTCCTCCTGCTGCTCGGTCAGCTTTTCAGCTCTTTCCGTCTCCTCTTCTACATTTTCAAGGGGATTTTTTACAGCTCTGCTCTTTGCTTTTTCTCCCGCGGGTGTAAAGCAGTTTATCGCATCTATATAACGGCATATGTATCTTCTTTTCATCCATAAAGCTGTCCTGAGCATCTCACTGCTGAGAGAAACATCTTCATCGACCTTTTCTATATATCGCAGCTTCTTTTTCACATCTTCAGGCGCATCGTCATCCACTGAGATTACATATGCCTCCCTCAGACTATTGCTCCTCGAAAAGGGCACATACACCTTATCTCCCGGTGATACTTCCACTCTATCGCATCCGTATGTGTACAGGCGGTCAGTGTTGTCACTCCTGTTATCTATCACTAAACTGGCGTATTTCATATCTTAAAGCAGGAAAATATCATTCTTCCTGCACTCCTCAATCATATCCTCCGGCCAGATTGACGCCTGCACCTCTCCTATATGCGCCTTCCTGAGAAAGTACATGCATAATCTGCTCTGACCTATGCCTCCTCCTATGGTGTAGGGAAGCTCTCTGTTCAGTATCATCCTGTGGAACTCCATGCAGCGCCTGTCTTCCGCTCCGGCTGCGGCGAGCTGTTTTTCCATAGCCTCTTCATCCACCCTTATTCCCATCGATGATATCTCGAATGCGTGCTTTAAAATATCGTTCCAGAGTATTATGTCGCCGTTGAGCTCCCAGTCATCGTAATCCGGCGCTCTGCCGTCATGCTTCTCTCCGGATTTCAGTCTGCCTCCGATCTTGCTTATAAACACCGCTTTTTTTTCTTCAGCTATAGCGTCTTCTCTCTCCTTTGGAGTTTTATCCGGATACATGTCTTCAAGCTCCTGAGAAGTGATGAAAAATATCTCGTTAGGCAGATCTGTCCTCAGCTCCCTGTAAAGCCTGTTGACGTAGTCGTTGAGGTTTTTAAGCGCATTGTACAGAGCCCTTACCGTATCCTTCAGATATTCTTCGTTCCTGTCTTCTTTTTTTATCACCTTTTCCCAGTCCCACTGATCCACATATATGGAATGAAGATTGTCGAGCTCTTCATCGCGTCTTATGGCATTCATGTCCGTGTAAAGCCCCGTTCCCGGTTCGAATCCGTATTTTCCGAGAGCCATTCTCTTCCACTTTGCCAGCGACTGGACTATTTCCACCTTCTTCTCTCCCATGTCTTTTACCGTGAATTCAACAGTCCTCTCCACGCCGTTCAGATTATCGTTGAGTCCCGTCTCCGGCTCTACGAAAAGAGGCGCCGATACCCTTCTGAGCTGAAGTCCGTAGGCAAGCTCCTGCTGAAAAAAATCCTTTATCTTCTTTATTGCTCTCTGGCTTTCCATATAGTCTACTACCGGTGTGTAATCAGCCGGCACTGTTAATTTTCCCATGCTAATCGTCCTCCTACCTTTCAGAATATCTGCAGCCGCAGTAATTTTGTCTGTAAAGCCCGTATTTTTTTGAAAGCTCCACAGATCTTGCAAATCCGTTTTTCTTTTTAAAATCCCTGTCGAGGAAAGAAAGTCCGTACTTAAGGGCAAGCATTCTGCCTATTTCGGAAATCAGTGTAAAGCTTTTATGCGGGCTTACCGTGAGTGTTGTGCCGAATATATCATATCCCGTAAGCTTTGCGGTCTCCGCGGTTTTTTCAAGCCTCTGGGAAAAACACAGATTGCAGCGCTTTCCTCCTTCAGGCTCATTCTCCATTCCCTCTGTAAGCTTCAGAAAGCTGCTCGGCCGATAATCTCCCTCCTTGAAAGAAACTCTACATCTGCCGATATTCCCTTCATTGAATTTTTCTATGAAGTCTATCTGAGCTTTTCGTCTCTTCTGGTACTCTGCTTCATCGGTGATGCATGGATTGAAGAAAAATATCGTCACATCGAATTCGTCCGCAAGGCTCTCACAGACAGCCGTACTGCACGGACCGCAGCAGCTGTGCAGAAGAAGCGACATCTTCCTTGTTTCCTCTTGAAAATCATCTTCGGGGATAAAGTCACCGCACCTGTTCTTTTCGCACTCCGCATATGAAGATACATGCTTTGTTTTTTTACCTTCACTCATATAAAGACAACCCCTTGTTTGACATTTATGATATTAACGGTTTATTATATCATATATTTCCGTCCGTGAAAATGAATACCATGTTAAAATATGCAAATACACCAGAGACATCTTTGAAAGGCGGCAGGCTATGGACAACAAAAGACATCCCCTCATATTCGACGATTCCGACGGTCAGGAGCTGAGAATAAACACGATAAACACATATCTTAAAAACAGATTCGGCTGCAAAGTCGTAAAGCTGTCCATCGACGGGGGCTTCACGTGTCCCAACAGGGACGGCTCCAAAGGCTTCGGCAGATGCGCCTTCTGCTCCGCCAAAGGCTCGGGAGAAACTTCAGCAGGCTCGGGAGACATAGACAAGGATCTCGACAGGCAGATACGCCTGCTGTCCGACAAATGGCCCAATGCAAAATACATAGCCTATTTTCAGAGCCATACCAATACATATGCGCCGGCTGACGAGCTCCGTGAAAAATTCAGCCGTGCCCTCGCTCATCCCGGCGTGACAGGTCTCGCCGTATCCACGAGACCCGACTGCCTTCCCGGCGATGTCTTGGAGCTTCTTTCTGAGCTCAACAGAAAAACATTCCTCTGGGTGGAGCTGGGATTGCAGACCATACACGAGAAGACAGCTTCCGATATGAACCTGCTCTATACTCTCGAAGATTATGAACGAGCTCTCTCCATACTGAACGAAAACGGTATACGTACGGTCACGCACCTGATCCTCGGACTTCCGGGAGAAACAAAGGATATGATGCTACAGTCCGTGAAATACGTCTGCCGGAAAAACATCTTCGGAATAAAGCTGCATATGCTGAATCTGGTCAAAGGCTCAGCTATGGAGAAAACCCATCCGGACTATGTATCTTTCAAATCCATGGACGAATACACGGACCTGCTCATAAACGCAGTCGAACTGATACCTCCCGATATCACCGTTCACCGAATATCGGCAGATGCTCCGAGAGATATTCTCATATCTCCTGAATGGAGCTATAAAAAGAGAACGATACTCAACAGTATACATGAAAAAATGCGCGAAAAAAACACGTGGCAGGGCAGACTGGGGTGACCTCAAAAGTCTACTTTTTTATACTAAATACCGGTTGCAGACTTTTTTTATACTTCACTCCCAATTCCAGAACTTTGTCAAAAGATTTTATTTCTGCTTTACATATTAAACGTTCCATGAGTGACGTGTCTCCATTTTTATCATACGCTCTAAAAGCCTGTCTATACTTTGATTTCATATCGATTGATACCGGATAAAGACCTCTATTTATAAGCTGTTGATTGAGTATGATGCGCCCTGTCCTCCCGTTTCCATCTTCAAACGGATGGATTCTTTCAAACTCAATATGCTTAATACTTACGATCTTTATTATATCCTCTATATCTTTAATATATTTATTTATATCCGATACGAAATTCGTCATTAACTCCGGGACTTGTTTATATGATGGGGGGTAATATGTCACCTCTATCTGATTACCGATATATGCCTCCTGTGAACGATATCCTACATTTTCGGTTATTTCTGTATTGATGTTCCGAATCCAATCTTCAGTTATGCATTGCCCTTCAATCGACATATACTTTTTTATTGTATTATTTAAACGTTTTGCTTCTGTATATTCATTAAACGTATGTCCCGATGATACTTCATCATAATCTAAAAACTGTATAGTTTCATCAAGTGATAAAGTATTTCCCTCAATACTATTTGAGCTCCAGCAAAACTCATATACGAAGCCTTTATAGAAAGGCTCTGTTATAAGCTTATTACTCATATATGCTGTGGCAAGCTTATGTTTTTCTTTAAGCTTCATATAAATATCTTTATTATCAACTATCATTTTCTATCTCCTCTTAAAGAAATTATATCATATTTCTCGCTGCTTTTCACTTTTTTTAGGCGCAATATCGGTGTCTTGTGTCTTATTTGTTTGTGTCTCGCACTTTTTTATGGGCTAGGAAGCTTTTCTAGCTTCGTGCCATTGTGGCACGAAGTTAGAGAAAATCATTCTGTGCCAAAATAGCAC
>CAYYMY010000049.1:0-7159 GCA_964473095.1 uncultured Oscillospiraceae bacterium
TGTTACACCTTACTCGCTTTCCAGGCGAGCTCCTTAGCCACTCGGTCAATCCTCCGCAATGACATATATGTAATGAATACCTATACACTATAGCAAAAAACCGCTTTTTATGCAAGAAAAAAACACGTTCCGCACATCTCTCAAACAAAATTTAATATTTTTCTTCATAAATTCTTCATTGTATTTTTTTGTTTTTAGTCATAATATATTATTGTAAGGATATATATGCATATCCCTATATCAACATCATTACAAACAGAGGCGATAAATTGAAATTTGATTTACACTGTCATACCAAAGAAGGCTCCATTGACTCCAAAGTAACAGTTGCCGAATACGCGGATAAATTTTTAAAGCTCGGCTTTGACGGTTTCATGATATCCGATCATAACAGTTACAAAGGCTGCAGAGCATGGGATGCTATCAAAAAAAATCCGAAATATAAAAATCTCACAGTCATAAGAGGTCTCGAATACGATACGCGTGATGCGGGACATATCCTAGTGATAATGCCCGATGACGTCTACCTGCCTATACTGTGTATAAGAGGAATGAGCTGTAAAAGTCTTATAAAAATAGTTCATTCTCTCGGTGGAATATTGGGTCCTGCTCATCCTTTCGGCGTGTCCACATCGAGCGCCATGGGATTTAAGCAAATGGACAGATCTCTTCTGAAAAAAATGGATTTCATCGAAACTTTCAATACATGTGAATTTCCGGAATCAAATAAGCGAGCCGCACGGCTTGCCTCCAGACTGGAGCTTCCGACTTTTGCAGGCTCCGACTCTCATATTCAGGGCTATATCGGAATGGCATGCACCGAAATCGACGCAGACGTAAGAAGCAACAACGATCTTATATATGCAGTGCAGCACGGCGCTTTACTTCATGCTTACGGTACAGAGCGCAACGTTACGAAGAAAGCAAAGCGGAAAGAACATTGGATAGGACGAATGGGATTCAAAATATACAACAGAGGTCTTGGGAAAATCGTATATCCATACAGGATATATCATCATCGCAAGCTGACTGCGTTTTTCCATATATACTGAATAAAACACTTGCAGTATCATGCTTTTGCATATCTTCCTGCAGGTATTTTCATCTTTCCGATTTGAGTATGATTCTTTCGCTATCTTCCTCGATGTCCGCTTTGAAATCAAAGACTTCATGAGTGTACGGCGAATTCATATATTCCGAAGATATCATAAAATCCGCAGTTGCCCTGTTGGTAGCAACAGGAATATCATAAACTACAGCTATCCTGAGCAGAGCTTTTACATCCGGGTCATGAGGCTGAGCTTCCAGAGGATCCCAGAAAAATATCATCATATCTATATCACCTTCCGCTATCCTCGCGCCTATCTGCTGATCTCCTCCAAGCGGTCCGCTCTTATAAGCCTTGACCGGCAGTTTCGTAGCATCCGCTATGAGGCGTGAGGTCGTTCCCGTCCCGCACAGAAAGTGTTTTCTCAGTTCATCCTGATTTTTTATGCACCATTCCACCAGCTTTTCCTTCTGATGGTCGTGAGCTATCAGCGCTATTCTCTTCTGCTTGTTCATCATAGTCTTGGCCATATGCCTTACCTCCTTTCTTCCTTCTTGATCATTCCTGAGATTTATTATAATTTATTACACGCTTTTTTCGACAGCCTCTTCCATTTCATCGATCTCTATGACATCGCCGTGCCTTACCGTTTTTTTATCGAGGTCCTTAAGTCCGGCAGGTATCCTGACATCCGTCTTCTCATGTAGAGCTTTCACGTATTCAAAACCGTTTTCCTCATCGCTAAGTCCTATGGAGTGCGCTACGCTGTCGGCAAATTTATACGCGCTTGCAGTGGCAGCAATAAGAGCTGGTGTTTTATCACCTGTTTTATCAACGTAATCCTTATATACCTTATACGCTACCGCCGTATGAGTGTCTATGAGATAACCGTTCTCCCTGTACATCTCTCCTATGGTTTTATTGGTCTCCTCAACTGTGGCAAATCCTCCGTAAAAACACGAAAGTCCCTGCTTTATCCTGCCGTTCACTTCATATCTCTTATCTTCATCAAGGGATTTCATGAGTCTGCTGATCTCATCTCCATCATTTCCGGACAGATGATAAAGAAGTCTTTCCAGATTGCTCGATATGAGTATATCCATGGACGGAGAATTCGTCAGATAAAAATCTCTGTTTATATCATATACACCTGTATTGAAAAAGTCAGTGAGTACTTTGTTCCTGTTTGACGCGCATATGAACTTATTTACCGGAATCCCCATCCGGCCCGCATAATACGCCGCCAGTATATTGCCGAAGTTGCCGGTGGGAACTGCTATGTTGATTTTTTCTCCCGGTTTTATAACGCCGCGTTCAAGAAGCTTTACATATCCGTAGACGTAATAGGCCACCTGGGGAACAAGTCTTCCTATATTTATGGAATTTGCCGAGGAAAGTCTGCATCCTAAAGCGGCAAGCTTTTCTACAAGCTTTTCATCGCTGAAAATCTTTTTGACACCTGTCTGAGCATCGTCAAAATTCCCCTTTATCGCAAATACATGAGTATTGTCGCCCTCCTGAGTGATCATCTGCCTTGCCTGTATTTCGCTCACTCCCTGATTAGGGAAGAACACTATTATCTCCGTGCCGGGAACATCTGCAAAACCCTCAAGAGCTGCCTTTCCCGTGTCTCCTGACGTCGCGGTGAGAATGCAAACCTTCTTATCTTCCTTTTCCTTCTTCATTGCAGTCGTGAGCAGATACGGCAGTATTGACAGCGCCATATCCTTGAAAGCAGCAGTCTTTCCGTGATAAAGCTCCAGAAAATATGCTCCTCCCGCTTCCTTTACAGGTACTATCTCTTTTTCCTCAAACTTTTCATCGTAAGCTCCGTAGGCGCAGCATCTCATTTCGTCTTCTGTATAATCCGTGAAGAAAGCTCCTATTATATCGCAAGCGATATCTTTATAGTCCATTCCCTTGAATTCTTCTGCTTTCTTAGTCAGAGCAGGCACACTCTCAGGAACGTAAAGTCCTTTGTCCTCCGCTATGCCCTTTATCACCGCCTGCGCGGCTGTTTTATGATCCGAACTTCCCCTCGTGCTTTTGTACATGATCATCTATTCCATGCTCCCTTCGATTATTTCCACTATTTCATCAACGTCCGCCAACGCGCCTCTTCCTACTACACCGCACGCCAGCATCGATTCCTTCGGCTCTATGAATCTGTATCCCAGACTTCTGAGTTTGTCTATATTCTCCTGGACTATCACATTCTCATACATATTCGTATTCATCGCAGGCGCTATATACACAGGCGCCCGATTGGATACAGCAAGGACTGTAGCGCTCAAAAGATCATCTGCAATCCCTGAAGCTATTTTCCCTATTATATTTGCCGTTGCCGGTGCTATAAGTACGATATCTGCATTGTCTGCAAGATTTATATGTTTTACTTCTTCCGGTATCCCTTCTTCAAAAAAATCCGTATGAACTTTTCTCTTGCTCAGGGTTTGAAGTGTCAGCGGTGTTATGAACCTGCTCCCTCCATCAGTAAGTATCACATTGACTTCATGTCCTTCCTTTGTAAGCCTGTTGGCGATATCTGCCGCTTTATACGCCGAGATACTGCCTGTCACTCCCAGAACTATATTCATATCGTTCTCCTTTCATCTGCGCGTCCTGCACTCGCTGATAACCCTCAACGCAATCATATCTGCTATCTCTTCATTAGTTTCCATTATATCATAAGTCCTGTCTTTATGAATAAGATACCCTTTGTGAAAATCACTGCCGATCTCCCTCAGATCGTTGGCAAGAACAAAATCACATCCGTTCTTTTCCATAAGTCTGAAGCCTACATCTATCAGCTCTTCATGAGACACTCCGCTCAGGAGCTTAAATCCCACAAGTACGGAATCCTCGCTCCATCCTCTTATTTTAGCGATTACTTTCGGAGACCTCTTCATATGTATTACAAGATCATCTATATCAGAGCTTATCTTATTTCCCGAAAGACCTTCGCTTTCGTCGCCGCCTTTGCCCTGCAACCTGTCAAGGGTAGTAACTTCTTTCACCACATAATCGCTAACCGCCATAGCATGGATAACCGCATCTATCTTCTCAGTCGTAAGAATATGCTCCATTGCTTTCTGCAAGTCCTCAACGCTTTCGATTTCAACCAGCTCTACATTGTCATGATCGGGATAAGATGCTCTCTTCCCATGAAGATAATATATTTTCTCTATATCGTCTCTGTATTTTTCGGCGAATGCCTTTCCCACCGCATATCCGAGCCTTCCCGTAGAAGAATTCGTGATAATTCTCACATCATCTATCCTCTCGCTTGTACCTCCTGCGGTAATCATTATTTTCATAGTCTGACCTGTCCTTTTTGCATAAAGATTTCACGGCTTGAATTATAGCCTTTCGGCTTCTTCATGTCAACTTGCATGCTTAACTTTCCATGTACTTTCATGCAGTTTATGATATACTTATTTTATCACAGCTGTACGTCTGCATACCACATATTTATTACCTCTGCTGTAAATCAACGCAAGGAGACTGAAGCCATGAAAATAAAGAAAACCGCTTTTTTCTTATCCGTTATTCTCCTGCTCTCATCAATGCTTTCCGGCTGTGAAAGCAGCACAATCATAGAAGGAGAGTCCGTTACATATACGAATAAAGATGAGACCTTTTCCGTAAAGCTTCCTTCTCCGGAAGAGGATTTCTGGAATATCAACAAAGATACTTCGGAAGACATGCTCGATCTTACCGATAAAAACGATTCTGTAAATTTCCAGATCCAATGTCTTCCCAAATCATCCGCTCAGTATATAGCTTCTGATTTTACTTCCTATCAGGGATACGCCACAGTAAATATTCTGGGAGATATGCTTTCCAGCATGGATTTTAAAGACATGGACATCGATACGCCGGATTTCATAACAGACAGCTATGCCCAAAGCTATACCATAGAAAACGGAGATGATACTCTAAAAGGCATCGTAGTATTTATGGAAAGCGAAAATGCCTACTACACATATGTAGTCATGGCCGTGAACGATTCCTATGACAGCAACGAAAAAGCAATCGAAGATATTTTGATGTCACTTGATGAAATTACTCCTTGACAACGCACGCAGTATCGGTATGATACTTGGCTCTCTTAACTGGGATAGCTACATTACAGGTCTTGGTATGCTCCTCATAGGATTTGCCGCCGCATCCCTCATACTACGGAATGTATAAATTATATTCGAGAAACTTATTGACATGAAATATCATTTAATATATAATATCAATATAAGGTAAGGGAGTGATGCAGATGTCAAGAAACACTATACAGCAGGATATAATACTTTCTACTGTAAAAAATATGACCGATCATCCTTCTTCAGACGAAGTCTTTGCAGCTGTACATGAAAAATATCCTTCCATAGGACGTTCAACCGTATATAGGGTATTAAAAAAGCTTTCGAATAAAGGCTCTATAAAAAAAGTAACGATACCCAATACTGCAGACCGCTTTGACTACCGAACTGACGAGCATCTTCATCTGAGATGTATCAAATGCAACAGAGTTCTCGATATCGACACCGATGATTCCGAGGGCATCATGGAGAAGCTTGAAAGCCTTTCTGATATAAAAAACATATCAGATATCAAAGGGTTTAAAATCAACAAGGTAAATTTTTCTTTTGAAGGCATTTGCAGCAGATGTCAGGCAAACAAATAAAATGATTTCATTTGAGTGTTTTATTTCAAGGAGGTAAAGAAAATGAAAGACTTAAAAGGAACGAGAACAGAAGCTAACTTAATGACAGCTTTCGCCGGCGAATCAGAGGCTACAAACAAGTACACCTATTACGCAAGCAAAGCTAAAAAAGATGGATATGTTCAGATTTCAAACATATTCGCAGAAACAGCGGCAAATGAAAAAGAACATGCAAAGATCTGGTTCAAACTTCTCCAGGGCGGAGCAATAAAAGACACTATGGACAACCTTGCAGACGCTGCCGCAGGAGAAAACTATGAATGGACCGATATGTATGCTACTTTTGCAAAAGAAGCAAAAGAAGAAGGTTTCGACCAGATTGCCGCACTTTTTGAAGGTGTTGCCGCAGTTGAGAAGGAACATGAAGAAAGATACAGGAAGCTCATAGAAAACATCGAAAAAGGCATCGTATTTGAAAGAGAGGATGAGGTGGTATGGCAGTGTGCTAACTGCGGTCATATAGTAAAAGGGAAGGATGCGCCTAAGGTATGTCCTGTATGCGCACATCCTCAGGCATACTTCCAGATAAAACCTGAAAACTACTGATTTGAAGCCTGACGGCTTCGGCGTACTGCAGTCATGTCCGCGGGAAAGGATACAAATCCATGGATAACAATGTAATGTTCAAGATCGGATACGGTCTTTACGTTCTCACCGCCAATGAAAATGACAAAAAGAACGGATGTATAGTAAACACACTTCAGCAGGTTACCACTACGCCTAACCGCGTGGCGGTAACGGTAAACAAAAACAATTTCACTCATGATATGATAATGAACACCGGGAAATTCAATGTAAGCATTTTAAGCGAAAAAGCAAGCTTTGATGTTTTCAGACATTTCGGTTTTCAAAGCGGGAAAGATGTGGATAAATTCGATGGATATCCTGCTGAAACAAGCAGCAACGGCATCCCCTACATCACAGAGGGAGCCAACAGCTATCTCTCAGGAGAAGTGATTTCGCATTCGGACCTCGGTACACATACGATGTTCATAGCCGATGTCACGGACGGAAAAGTTTTTTCCGACGATGATTCCGTAACATACGACTACTATCACAAGCATATAAAGGAAAGTCCCGGGAAGAAATCCAAAAAAGGCTGGGTATGTAAAATATGCGGATACGTATATGAAGGCGATCCTCTTCCGGAAGACTTTATATGCCCTGTATGCAAACACGGGGCAGCCGACTTTGAAGAGCTTTAACTTTCATAACTCATCTTATTGATGCCGAAAAGCTGCCTTAAAAATCACGAAAAAATGCATTTTCGCACGGTACTCGTGCAAAAATGCATTTTTGCAATAAGAAAATCCTGAAACATTTTGTTTCAAGGCTTGATGGTACTCCCTAGGGGAGTCGAACCCCTGATTCCGCCGTGAGAGGGCGACGTC
>CAYYMY010000050.1:0-6506 GCA_964473095.1 uncultured Oscillospiraceae bacterium
AGCCTGAAAGAGGACAGCGTAAAGGCAAAGGAATATCTGAAATTAAGAGAAAGATATAAAGAGCTTGAGATAAATATAAAGATTAAGAACATAGAAAACATCGAATCAAAAAATAGATATATAAAGGACGATATAGCAGAGCTTGGCAGAAATATAGACGCTTTGAAAAATAGCAGAAACGAGCTTGAAAGAAAAACGGAAGTGCAGGCTCAGCGCAGCGCCGATATCGAAAGCAGGACGGAAGATGCGAGAAAACAGCTGATGGACACCGCGGACGAGCTGAACAGAGCGGTGAATAAAGAACATGTGGACAGGGAAAGACTTTCGGCAATAGCGGACAACGAAGCAAGACTGAAAAGAGAAATATCGACGCTTGAAGATGATATCTCATCAGAATCGGAAAGGAGTAAGCAGCTTTTCAGAGAGCTTGAAGATACGGAAAGAAAATCCGAAGCTGCCGCTGCCGCGGTAAAGGAAAAGGAGGAAGCGCTCAAATGCCTTACGGAGGAAGCAAGGACTGTATCGGAAGATTTCAATGAAAAGAAAAACGATATATTCGAGATATCGGGCAGGATAAATTCGGGTAAAGCTGAAATAAAAAGTCTGGAAATGCTGTCCGAGACCCTTGAGAAGAGAAAAGAAAGCCTGATTTCGGAAAGAAGCACAGGGGAGAGCAGCAACAGGGAGAATATAGACAGATCAAATAAAATCAGAACGGAAAAAGCCGATATCGAGCATGCTCTTGAGGACGAAAGAGAAAAGCAGAACGAAGGAAAAGACAGACTGAAAAAGCTGAGAAGGGAAGAACAGACAAAGGCAGCAGAAGCGGAAAGGCTGAAGCTGATAGAGGGACGTCTTTCTTCCAGAAAAAAGACGATAGAGGAGATGGAAAACAATTATGACGGTTACAACGGGGCCGTCAGATTTGTGATGAAATCAAAACTTAGCGGGATACACGGAGTCGTGGCAGATCTGATAAAAGTTCCCGAAGGGTATGAAATCGCTGTGGAAACAGCGCTGGGAGCAGCTTTGCAGAATATAATATGCGAAGATGACGACAGCGCGAAAAAAGCGATAGCAGCTCTTAAAGAAAACAATGCCGGAAGGATGACTTTTCTTCCTGTCAGCTCGGTAAAGGGAAAAGCCCGTTATGACGGGAGACTGAGAAGCGAAAAAGGCTTTGCGGGATTCGGCACGGAATGTGTTGAGTTTGATGTAAAATATAAAGGAATTGCCGATTATCTGCTCGGCAGGGTGGTGATAGTTGAAGATATGGACAGCGCGCTCCGTATGTCAAAGAAGATCAGAGAGCTCAGATATGTGACCAAAGACGGAGAAGTTGTGAATTCAGCGGGAGCTATGACAGGAGGAAGATACAGGAACAGAACGGCGAACATACTGGGAAGAAAGGCAGAGATAACATCTCTTGACAGACAGATATCCGAAAAAAGAAGAGAATACGAAAGAATAGAGAAACGGGCAGCGGCGCTCAGATCGGAAATTGCCGAGCTTGATGCTGTGCTGACGGAAGGCGAAAACAGAATACGCGAATTTGAAAATACTGCTCTGGAGAAAGAGCATGAGCTTAAAATGATAGAGTCCATGCTCAGCGATATAAAATCGAGCGGACAGAGGCTTGAAAAAGAACTGAGCAGTATAGAATCGGAAAAAAACAATTCCGCTGGGATGATAAATGAGATTCGGGAGAAGATATCCGGTGATATGGAAAGGCTGAAGGAGGCTGAAGCAGGCAGCAGTGAAAGCGCGGAAAAATATGAATCAAAGCTCAGAGAGATCGAAGAACTCAGAGAAGATATAACGAAAGACCGAATAGAATCGGAAAAACTGAAGAAGCAGATGGAAAATACAGCGGACATGGCAAAGCGAAGCGAAGCAGCCGTATCCGAATATATGCATAATGTTGAAGAGAAGAAAGAGCTTCTGGAAACTCTCGGAAATGAAAGGAAAGAAATCGAAGAGAACAGCGGGAATGCGGGAGAAAGGATAGAAGAAATACATACGAGAAAGACAGAGCTGGAGAAAACCATAGAAAAGCTTGCGGAAGAAAAATCCGCGGCAGCTGAGGAGAGCAGAGCGCTTTTATCAGAGAAAGAGGAATTATCCCGCGATATTGACAGCATGCAGTCTCAGAAATATGAACTGGAGATAAAATGCGCTAGGAACGAGACTCAGCTCGATTCCCACAAGGACAAGCTCTGGGAGGACTTTGAAGTTTCATACGTACAGGCTGCCGAGTTCAGAAGCAGGGATTTTGTAATGTCATCGGCGATAAAGGAAAACAGGCAGATAAAAGCGAGGATGAAAGAGCTGGGCGAGGTCAATGTGGGGGCAATCGAAGAATACGATACGGTAAAAGAGAGATACGATTTTCTGATATCGCAGAGAGCGGATATACAGGAGGCCGCCGATGATCTCAGCAGAATCATAAACGACATGGATGTTACCATAAGGAGGAAATTCAAGGAAAGCTTTGACAGGATAGCCGTGAATTTCGAGGAGAAATTCCATGAACTCTTCGGAGGAGGACATGCCGAGCTCAGACTGTCAGATGAAAATAACCCTCTGAGCGCGGAAATAGATATAGTCGCCCAGCCTCCGGGAAAGAAGCTGCAGAATATAAACCTCATGTCGGGAGGAGAAAAGAGCCTGACGGCAATAGCGCTGATGTTTGCGGTGCTCAAGGCAAAGCCTACACCGTTCTGCATTCTTGACGAAGTGGAGGCGGCCCTAGATGACGCGAATATAGAAAGATTCATAAGATGCTTAAGAAAATTTGCCGGTATACAGTTCGCGCTGGTGACACATCAGAAGGCTACGATGGAGCATGCAGATGTGCTTTACGGCGTCACGATGCCTGAAAAGGGCGTGTCAAAAGTGCTTTCGCTCGAGCTGGGAGACAGCTTTGATATTTAAGTGTGCGGGCAGAAGAAACAGCAAGGAGAATTTCGTATGTTTGGAGAAGAAAATAAATCGTTTTTCGGTAAGATGTCCCAGCGTATAGGAGACGCTCTGCTGGGGAAAAAGTCCATAGATGAGGATTTGCTCGAGGAGCTTGAAGAAATACTGATAACTTCGGATATAGGTATGGATACGACTGAGAAAATCGTGAATACGCTGAGAGAGGAAGTGAAGAGCAATAATCTCACCAAGCCTGAGGTGATAAAGATAAGGCTTGAAAAGATAATAGCAAGCCTCATAAATAAAAATGATAACCATGCTCTGAAAAAGGAGTATCCCCTCGTGATACTGATGATAGGGATCAACGGAGGCGGAAAAACAACATCCATAGGTAAGATAGCCTACAAACTGAAGAAGGAAGGCAGAACTGTAATGCTTGCAGCGGCTGACACTTTCAGAGCGGCAGCCGCGCAGCAGCTTGATATATGGGGAAAGAGAGTCGGCGTAAATGTGATAAAGCACAAAGAAGGAGCAGATCCGTCCGCTGTTATATACGACGCCATACAGTCGGCAAAAGCAAAAAATACAGATGTGCTCATATGTGATACCGCGGGCAGGCTTCAGAACAAAAAAAACCTGATGGATGAGCTCAATAAAATGAATAAAGTTATAGGAAGGGAGCTTCCTGAAGCGGCAAGAGAAAACCTGCTGGTGCTTGATGCCACCACAGGAAAGAATGCGGTATCACAGGTGAAGGAATTCGGAGAAGCGGCCGATATAACGGGAATTATTCTGACGAAGCTTGACGGCACGGCAAAGGGAGGTATCGTAGTGACTGTAGCCGATGAATTCGATATGCCTGTTAAATTCATCGGTGTGGGAGAAGGCATAGACGATCTCAAGGAATTTGATCCTATGGAATTTGCGAAAGGAATATTCAATGAGTAAACCGCTGGTAGCCGTTGTAGGACGGCCTAATGTAGGCAAATCGACATTTTTCAATAAAATAGTAGGCAGGAGAGTATCCATCGTTGAAGATACTCCAGGAGTGACCCGTGACAGAATATATGCGGAAGCCGAGTGGTCTGGCGTACATTTTGCGCTTATAGATACAGGCGGCATAGAGCCCGAAAGCAAGGATATAATACTGTCTCAGATGAGACATCAGGCGGAAGTGGCAATGGATATGGCGGATGTCATCCTGTTTATGACGGACGGCAGGGAAGGCGTTACGGCATCGGACAGAGAGGTTGCGTCCATGCTGATGAAGACAGGCAAAAAGGTCATACTTGCTGTAAATAAAGTGGACAAGACAAAGCTTCCGGAGAATTTTTACGATTTCTATGAGCTGGGGCTCGGAGAGCCTGTACCTATATCGGCTGCAAATATGCTCAACCTGGGAGATCTTCTTGATAAAATAATCGAGAGCTTTCAGGAAGGAGCGGGATCCGAAGACGAAGATACGATAAACATAGCGGTTACAGGCAAGCCCAATGTAGGAAAGTCATCTCTGATAAACAGACTCCTGGGAGAAGAAAGGGTGATCGTCTCACCGATAGCGGGTACTACTCGTGATTCTGTAGACACACCGTTTGAATGGAAGGGCGATAAATATCTGCTCATAGATACAGCCGGTATCAGAAGGAAGAGCAAAGTAAACGAAGATATAGAAAAATTCAGCGTCATAAGAGCAGTTGCCGCCATAGAGCGCTGCGACGTATGTCTGCTCGTCATAGATGCGTGCGAAGGTATCACCGAGCAGGATAAAAAAATTGCCGGTATTGCTCATGAAGCCGGAAAGGGGATCGTGATAGTCGTGAACAAATGGGATCTGATAGACAAGGACACAAATACGATGAACGATTTCAGAAAGGATATAAAAAGAGAGCTGACATTCATGTCCTACGCGCCGTCCGTATTCGTATCGGCGCTCACAGGTCAGAGAGCTCAGAGCGTGATAGGAATGGCAAAATACGTTGCGGAAAACAGGGCGATGAGAGTTCCTACAGGACAGCTCAACAGTCTTGTGACAGATGCGATGATGATGAGACAGCCGCCTTCCGACAAGGGAAAGCGTCTCAAGATATACTACGTTACCCAGGTGGGCGTCAAGCCGCCGCTGTTTTCGTTTAAAGTCAATTCAAGACCTCTTATGCATTTTTCCTATGCAAGGTATCTGGAGAACAAGATAAGGGAAGGCTTCGGATTTGAAGGAACATCGCTGAAATTCGTGTTCAGAGAAAAAGGAGAAAAGGAAGATGAATAGTATGGCGGAAATATCCGAATATATATACGACAGCACCGCAGGCGCAGGTTTCGCTCCATTGGCAGCCGCTGTTATAGCGGCATATCTCATAGGAAACATATCGCCTTCAATAATAATGGCGAAAATGAAGGGTATAGACATAAGAAAAGAGGGGAGCGGCAATGCGGGCGCTACAAATGCGCTGCGGGTCATGGGCAAAAAGGCAGGACTGATAACTTTTGTGGTCGATATTTTAAAAGGCACTGTCGCCGTCGCATTGGGAAGTATCATCGCGGGACATCTCGGAGGGGTGCTCTGTGTCATAGCCGTTTTCTGCGGACATGTGTGGCCCGTGTTTTTCGGATTCAGAGGAGGCAAGGGCGTAGCCACCGCATTCGGAGCACTGCTGGGACTGAATCCGCTGATGGCTGTCAGTGTGCTGGCGGTAGTAGTGATATTTGTACTTATAACCAAAAGGATGTCGGTAGGTTCTATCCTGGGAGCCGCGAGCTTTCCCTTCATATCCTTTTTCATGGAAAGGGATTTCGTGCCTTTCGGCACCGTTCTGGCGGTGATAGTTATCGTCAAACACAGGGGAAATATAAAGAGACTCATCAGAGGCGAGGAGCCCGTTATGAGCATATTCGACAAAGCAGGCAGAGACAGGGAGGACGCGAAATGAAGAAAGTCGGTGTAATAGGCGCGGGAAGCTGGGGGACAGCTTTGGCGACGGTCCTTGCAGGCAAGGGAAATGATGTCTTCATATGGGATATAGACGAAAAACATCTGAAGTCCATGCAAGAGTGCAGAGAGAACAGGGACTATCTGCCGGGAGTTCCGCTTCCGGAGAAGCTTAATATTGCGGCAAGTCAGCAGGAAGCTCTTGAAAACGCCGACCTGGTGTTGTTTTCGGCGCCTGCCCAGCATTTCAGGGAAGCAGTCTCCTCCGCAAAGGAATTCATAAAGGGCGGAGCTTTAACGGTGAATGTCGCAAAGGGCATAGAGCAGAGAAGTCTGAAGAGGATGTCGGAGATAGCCGAAGAATTTCTGGACATGGACAGATATACGGTCCTGTCCGGTCCGTCCCATGCGGAGGAAGTGGGAAGAAGACTTCCTACTACGGTTGCTGTCGCGTCTGAAAATATTGGTACGGCTGAAATCATACAGGATACTTTCATGACTGACAGATTCAGAGTGTACACTACGGAAGACGTCACGGGAGTGGAGCTTGGAGGAGCCCTGAAAAACATAATAGCCCTCGGAGCCGGGATATCCGACGGCATGGGATTCGGAGACAATGCGAAGGCTGCTCTTATGACGAGAGGACTTGCGGAAATAACGC
>CAYYMY010000051.1:0-5575 GCA_964473095.1 uncultured Oscillospiraceae bacterium
GTAAGGCAACGGGGTATTGGAAAACAAATAGTGTGAAATACAACTTCTTGTTGATCGCACACGAGCACCTGTTTGTATTTAGAAAGTAAGGCTATATTAGACTTCGGGCAAACATATACATGGAATTATTCAGACCCGCCTCTTTCTTTGACCTGTTCGACAGAAAAGCTCCGATCGAAAAGCAAAGTCCCAAAGCTGCGCTGAGCAAAGTTGTAAAAGCCGTTATATAATACATACTGCTGATCCTTTCATCTATTTTATTTGCAAAAGTGTCTTGCATTATAATTCATATTGTAGCACACTTGTTTTATACAGTGATAAAAACTTCCCATATTTGTGTACAGGATGGCTTTGCAGGAAAGAGATGGAATTATGATATATACTTATCACTATGATTCGCCGATGGGCGGCGTCACGGTTTCATCAAACGGGAAAAGGCTTACGGGGCTGTGGTTTGACGGACAGAAATATTTCGGAGATACGACTTCAAAGGAATGTGAGGAAAGGTCCCTGCCGATATTTGAGCAGACGGCGCGCTGGCTCGACATATATTTTGGCGGCAGGGAGCCGGATTTCACGCCTCCTCTTTCTATTGAAACTACGCCTTTCAGAAAAAACGTATGGGAGATCATGCTGGCAATCCCTTACGGAAAAACCATGACTTACGGGCAGATTGCTGAAAAGATAGCGAAACAGCGAGGTATAGACAAGATGTCGGCACAAGCCGTAGGCGGCGCAGTCGGACACAATTCCATCTCCATAATAATTCCATGTCATAGAGTGGTCGGTAAGAATGGGAGCCTTACAGGATACGCTGGAGGTATAGATAAGAAGATATGCCTTCTTGAGCTGGAAAAAGCGGATATGAGTAGATTGTTTGTGCCAAAAAAGAGAACAGCCCGTTGATAAACTGATAGATGCTGGTTTTGGTGTGGAAAAACGGTTTGATGCGAGGTAATGCTTCAGGCATTTATGTTTGTCATGGCTTCGGCATTTATATTGCTGTGATTTGCGCATATTTTGTAGACTTTTATTGGTTATTTGCATGCGTCTGTCATTATGTAAACCGTGTATTATAAAAAAAAGATGCTTTTCATTCCTCTACTTTTTTTGAGGGGACAGGTCAATTTCGAAAGGAATATAGAAAATGCGAAAACAGCTTAAAGCGCTCCGAGAAAAAATGAAAGAAAATGGTATTGACATATACGTGATACCGACAAATGATTATCACGGCTCGGAATACTTGAATGCTTATTTTAAATGCCGGGAATTCGTTTCCGGATTTACGGGCTCGGCGGGGACACTGATCGTGACACAGGATTTTGCCGGACTTTGGACCGACGGAAGGTACTTCATACAGGCTGCGCAGGAGCTTGCCGGAAGCGGAATAGAACTCATGAAGATGGGTGAAAGAGGCGTTCCCAAAGCAGCGGAATATGTAAACGGGCTGCCAAAGGATTTCGTTGTAGGATTTGACGGCAGAGTAATGCCTTTTGATCTTGGTTCTGAGATAGAAAAAAATCACAAAGTAGAGCATGATTTGGATCTGGCAGGTGAGATATGGGAGGAAAGACCTGAAATAGTACCGTCAAGGGTTTATTCATTAGGCATGGAAGTTACGGGAGAAGCCCATGCAGACAAGGTCGCCCGCGTGCGTGAGTGTATGGGGGATACGGATTTTCTCCTCGTCAGCAGGCTCGAGGATGTAGCCTGGCTGTACAATCTGAGAGGAAGCGATGTGGCACATACGCCGGTGTTTTACGGTTATGCTCTCATATCGAAAACGGAAGATATCCTCTATCTGATGGACAGGACTTTTTCGGGGACCGTTGCTGTTAAAAAATATGATGATATCTTTCGGGATCTGAGAGAACTGAGGGACTGTAGCATAATGCTCGATGAAGATTCCGTATCGTTTTATGTGAGCAGAGTTTTTCATGAATCGGTTGAACGCCTGTTAGGAAAAAGTATAGTTGAAAAGCTCAAAGCAGTTAAAAATGAAACGGAGATAGCAGCGACAAAAAATGCTCATGTGCGTGACGGCGCCGCTATGGTGAATATGCTGTACTGGCTCAAAAATAATGCGGGCAGGATATATATAGATGAAATATCTCTTGCGGACTACCTGGAAAAATGCAGAAGAGCTCAGGGAGCCTATGATTTGAGCTTTGATACCATAGCGGGATACGAGGAGCATGGAGCCATAGTTCATTATGCTGCGACGGAAGACAGCAACATACCGCTTAAAGATGAAGGATTCGTACTGATAGATTCGGGAGGTCAGTACAATGACGGAACGACTGATATAACGAGGACAATTGCACTCGGCAGGGTGGATAGTAGGAGAAAAAAGCATTATACAGCGGTGCTGAAGTCTCATATCGCTCTTGCATGCGCTGAATTCGATGCAGATACCACGTGCGCCGAACTCGATGAAGCAGCAAGAAAACCGCTGAGAAAACTCGGACTTGACTTTGCTCACGGGATGGGACACGGAATCGGTCATATGCTGAGTGTTCACGAAGGTCCTCAGAATATAGGATCGAGGGGTACCGGGCTTCATATAGTGCCGGGAATGATAACGAGCAATGAGCCGGGAGTATATTTTGAAGGAAAATACGGGATACGAATAGAAAATGAAATCCTATGTGTAGAGAAAAACGGGAAATATGCTTTTGAAACCATAACATTCTGCCCTTATGAACGCGAAGCTATAGATGCGGACATGCTGACGGAGAAGGAAAGAGATTATATCAACAGTTATCACAGAAAGGTATTGGAAATTTTAACTCCGATTCTGGGAGAAGATGAAAAAAACTGGCTTGAAAAACAGTGCGAAGATATAGGTTAAGTCGTCATCATAAAATGATAGAAGTGATAAGCTGCTATATAAGCGACCTTGAGATACAAGACGGAAGCAAGACCGTATATGTGAAAAAATTTGACAAGCCGGATATAATGGAATATATAGAAAACATATGCGGATATGATTTCGTAAGGATGTGCGGTAAAATCCGAAGTTCATGATCTGAGAGGAGATATTATGTCATTTGAATCAGTAAAGGAATATTTGAATGAATACGGGCTTCAGGACAGGGCAATGGAATTCCCTGTATCAAGCGCGTCGGTCGCGCTGGCAGCAGAGGCAGTGGGGTGTCTCGAAAAGGAAATCGCCAAGACCATGGCGTTCAAAGTCGACGGGAAAGCCGTTCTCGTCGTCATGGCGGGAGATGCAAAAATAGACAATCCGAAATACAAAGCGGCGTTCGGGACAAAAGCCGTGATGCTCAAAGGAGAAGAAGTGGAGAATATGACGGGACATCCCATAGGCGGAGTATGTCCGTTCGATGTCAAGGAAGGGGCCGACGTTTATCTTGACGTATCGCTCAGGAGATTTGAAACGGTCTACCCTGCCTGCGGCAGCAGCAACAGCGCGGTGAAGCTTTCCATAGAAGAGCTGGGAAAGGCATCGTGCTTCAAAGACTGGGTAGACATAGGCAAAGGCTGGGAGTGACAGGCAATGAGGGAGACAGATTGAACATCGCGATAAGAACGTGGATTTTTCAATATCCATATGTTATCATAAAGAAGATTTTCAGGGAAAATCAGGAAGATGAGGATTCAAAATGCGTTTGGCGGATTTATGTGAAAAAATAGCCTGCGAGCTTATTCAGGGCAGTATGGAAACAGATATAAGGGATATAGTGTATGATTCGCGAAAGGCGGAAGAGGGATGTCTGTTTGTCTGTATGGTGGGAACCGAGACCGACGGACATAAGTATATTCCGGATGCTCTTGAAAAAGGGGCTTCTGCGCTTATAGTGGAAAAAAGAGAAGAGGCTTGTGAAGCTCCGAAAGAAGTGACGGTGATAAAGGTGGATTCGGCGAGATATGCTCTGGCGCTCATGTCTGCCGCATACTTCGGATATCCGGCGGAAAAACTTACGACTATAGGAGTTACCGGTACAAAGGGAAAAACGACGACGACCTACATTATAAAGGATGTACTTCAGCAGGCAGGAAAGAAATCCGGGCTCATAGGAACGATAGCGACGGTGATAGGAGAACAGTCGACGCCGGCAAAGAACACTACGCCGGAATCTTACGAGATACACAAGGCCATGGCGCAGATGGTAGATGCGGGCTGTGAATATATGGTCATGGAGGTTTCCTCGCAGGGGATAAAATTCGACAGGACTGCTGGAATGATCTTTGATTACGGGATATTCACAAATCTGTCGCCTGACCACATAGGACCTGCGGAACATCCCGACTTTGAAGATTATCTTGAATGCAAGAGCAGACTGTTCAGGCAGTGCAGAACAGGCATAGTAAATGCCGACGATGAACACACGGAAGAAATCTTAAAGGCTCATACCTGCAGAGTCGTTACCTTTGCTGCTGAAAAGGACGCGGACATAACGGCGGAAAACATAAGATTTCTGAATGAGAACGGAAAGCTCGGAATGAGCTTTGACGTGAGAGGACTTGTGAACTGCAGCGCGAAGATCCATATTCCGGGGAAGTTCTCTGTCTACAACGCGCTTACCACGATAGCCGTATGTCATGAGCTAGGTATATCTGAGGAAGCCATATTAAAAGGACTGAAAGACGTGCAGGTTAAAGGACGAGTGGAGATGATACCTGTGTCCGAAAAATTCAGCGTGATAATAGATTACGCCCATAATGATGTAAGCACGAGAAGCGTGCTTTCAACGCTTAAAGAATACGAGCCCGGAAGGCTGATAGCTGTGTTCGGATGCGGAGGCAACAGAAGTCGTGTAAGAAGACATGACATCGGAGAAGCCGCGGGAGAGCTGGCGGATCTGTGTATACTTACCAGCGACAATCCGAGATTTGAAAAGGTGGAGGACATAAACAGGGATATAAAAGTAGGTCTTGACAGACATCATGCAAAATACAAGGAAATCAACGACAGGAAAGAAGCCATAGCCTACGCCATAACCAACGCCCGTGAAGGGGATATGATAATAATGCTCGGAAAGGGGCATGAGGACTATGTGGAAATAGAAGGCGTGAAATATCATTTTTCAGAGCATGAAGCTATAGAAGAAATAGTGGCTGACATAAAGGACGGAAGAAGAAGCATGAAGAACATAGAGCTGTAAATACAAGTCCGGAAGGTATTGGCACAGGGACACAGTTGAGAAACGTTTCAAAATTCTATTACAGATGTTTGTAGTGAATCCGATAGTCCTTATAGTAAGTATAGCGCTTATATACGGATTTAATCTGCTGTTCGGACTGCTTTTTGTGTTTAGGAGAATACGAAAAACACCTGCGGAAATACTGAGCAGAACGGATATAAATTAAAGCAAAAATATAGAGGTTTTTTGATTTTCAAGGTTTCTTTTCTGCAATTTTATGTTATAATCTCATTTGTAACAATGAGATATGCTCTCTTGGTCAAGTGGTTAAGACGTCGCCCTCTCACGGCGGAATCAGGGGTTCGACTCCCCTAGGGAGTACCATAAACCTTGAAATTTCAACTTTTCAAGGTTTTTCTTTTTCCTCGAAAGTCAAAAATTATCACTTTTTTATCACTTTAGTTTTA
>CAYYMY010000052.1:0-5480 GCA_964473095.1 uncultured Oscillospiraceae bacterium
CCCCCCCCCTATTATTTAGTCAATAGGGGGAGTTTATAATTTTTTTAGACACCTTCTTAATTGCCAAGACATATGTTACACTTTAAAAAATAAAAAATGCGCCCAAACGCCCTAAAAAGAACTGGAAAATATCATACATGATTAAAGCATTATCATACATCGTTTATTTCAGGAAGATATACTACTCTGTCGCACACCCTTTCCGCAAGCGCCATATTATGCGTTATCACCGCAAGTCCAAGCTCCCGCTTTTCTGAGATTTCCAGGAGCAGTTCCCATATCTGCGCCTGCGTGATTACATCCATCATCGTACTTATTTCATCGCATATCAGTACCTTCGTTTCCGGGGTCAGTATTCTGGCTATGCAGAATCTCTGAAGTTCTCCTCCCGAAAGCTCGGAGGGCCACCTGTCCATCCATTCTTTATCTATGCCCATGAGCTGCAGCGTATTTTCATCCGGCGTCCAGCATTCATTCAATATACGCCTCATTTTCCATCTCGGATTTACTGCCTGCTCAGGCTGCTGATGAATCATCTGTACAGGTGAAAAACCTCTGTCCGGCAAGGGCTTGCCGTTTAAAAGCACCTGTCCTTCATCTGGTTTTATATATCCTGCAAGTATCTTTGACAATGTGCTTTTCCCATATCCGGAGGGTCCTGTTATTCCGACTTTTTCATTTGAGCCTACGGTGAAATTTACATTTTTCAGAATCCATGGCAATTTATCTCCGTATCTGAAACTTATATTTTTCGCTTCAAGTCGCATGTATGCACCTCACTTTTCCGCCTCTCAGCTCCCGCATTGAAATATCCTTTCCGCACTCTGACGTTCTGCAGGAGCATCTGTCGTAAAACAGACAGCCTTTCGGAAGCGCTCCGGCATAAGGCTGACTTCCCGCAACGGATTTAAAACCGTTTTGAGGAAGAGCGTCTATGAACGCTTTGCTGTACGGATGTCTCAGCGCGTCCCTACCTTTCCTGAAATCCTCTGCCGAACATATCTCAACTGTCGTTCCCGCATAAAATACGGCTACTCTGTCTGCAACCTCAAGAGCCAGATCGATATCATGGGTTATCAGCATTACTCCGCAGCCCATATCCGCAAGCTTCCTGAAGTTTCTCAATGTATCGGCTGCCATGTCAGCATCAAGCCCCGGAGTCGGTTCATCAGCAATAACGAGTTCTGCATTCTCCATAAAAGCCGTCGCTATCAAAACCCGTCTTGCCATTCCTCCCGACAGCTGGAACGGATACATTTCAGCGACCTTTTCGTCAAGACCGCATACTTTCATTGCTTTTTTTATCTCATCTTTGCTTCCTGAAGCCCCCTGTATCTGTTTTCCGACCTTCATCAGAGGGTCGAGAAAATTCACCGACTGGGGTATGAATGCAATCTTTCTTCCTCTGACATCTTCGAGCAGTCTTTCTGTAATAGGGTCCCCTTTGAATTTCATAGTTCCGCTGACCTTCGCATTATCAGGGAGTATGTTTAATACAGAATGCGCCAATATACTCTTTCCCGAGCCGCTTGCCCCTGCCACAGCCAGTATTTCTCCCGCATATACATCAACATCGAGACAATGTATCACCTCAAGTTCATACTTGTTCCATTCCCGGTCATAACGACTGAATGACACCGTGAGATCTTCAACTTTTAAAATCGGCAAGCGCCTGTCTGCCTCGTTCATTATATATGCCTCCTGTCTACTCATTACTGCTTTCGGGGCTGAGCAGCATTCTTATCCTGTCGCCTATCTTATCAAAAAGTATCACTGCGAGCAGAAGCATTATACCCGGAAATACACACAGCCACCATTTACCTGTAACTATATGCCGCATTGCTTCTGAAAGTATGCCTCCTATCGCGGGAGTCGCTGAAGAAAACCCGAATCCCAGAAAAGTAAGAGACGCTTCATGCATTATAGCATGGGGGAAAAGCAGTATCAGACCTACCAGATATACAGGCATAACATGCGGCATTATATGCTCTTTTGCTATCCTCAGCCCGGACTTCCCCATTTTTTCCGCAGCTTTTACATACGGCGCATTTTTTACCTGCAGCACTTCTGCTCTGACTATACGGGTAAGCTCAGGCCAATGCGTCACTGCTACAGCAAACGCAACTCCGAATCCTCCTCTTCCCATCATATATGAAAGCAGCATCAGCAATACGATGTGTGGTATTCCCATGCAGCAATCCACCAGCCATGTGATGACCCGGTCCACCTTTCCCCCGTATACGGCTGCCGCCATTCCTAATGCAAGCGCGATGACCGAGCTGACAGCCGAAGCCGCCAGTCCCACGATGATACTGTTCGAAAGCCCTTTAATACTGCGCCAGAACATATCTCTTCCCATCACATCAGTTCCAAAAGGGTGCGCTAGTGAAGGCGCAATAAATTTATCCGCATAATTCACACCGTACAGCTCCGGATTCATTACAATTCCTGCAACAAGCACTGCTATAAGATACGAAGCCGCGACCGATATCCAGATGAGCATTTTCTTTTTCGTGTTCATTGAAGTATGTTCCAAAGTTATATCTTCCGCAGACAACGCTCTGCTATGCACTATATCCACCCTCCTTCAATCTCGGGTCTATTATCCCGTACAGTATGTTCGCGATAAAATTGCCTGCAAAAACAAATACGGCGCTGAACATGGCTATACCTATCAGAAGAGGCGCGTCTGCATTCAGTGCCGCCGCGGTCACAGCGCTTCCGAGCCCCGGGTACGAAAACACCGTCTCTGCTAGCGCGATACCTCCGAACAGTTCGCTGAACGACGCAAACTGAAGTGTGACAGCCGGCAGCGCCACATTCCTCAATCCATGGCGAATCACAAGGCGGCGTTTCGATTCTCCTCTGGCTCTGGCAAATAAAATATAATCACTGTTCATTATCTCTATCATCTTCTGTCTCGTGTAAAGCGCTATCTTGCTCGTTCCCAGTATACTGAGGGTCACAGACGGCAGTATCATATGATATATCCTGTCCCACAGCGTAACATCCTCCGCCAGTTTATCGAGAGGCGCCGCCTGTCCTATCGGAAACCATCCGAGCATGACAGAAAATACCGTCAGCATGAGAAGTCCGAACCAGAAAACGGGTGCAGACTGCAGTATAAGGCAGAAGGCTTTTATCCCTCTGTCTAAAAAGCTTCCCTGCCTGAGAGCAGCAGCTAGACCTCCTGCAAATCCCAGCACTCCCGACAGTGTCCATGCTGTAAGTATCAGTGCGAGTGAATATTTGAACCGCTCAAATATCACAGTCCCCACGGGCATATTGTATGTTATTGAATCCCCCAGATCACCGTGTAGCGTATTGTCTGCCCATTTAAGGAATCTTTCCGCCGGAGGGTCTTCAAGTCCCCAGTGCTCCGCAATCTCCGCCTTCGCTTCTTCGGAAAGCGTCGATTCTGCTCCCACATAAGAAGTCAGAGGATCTATCGGAGACGCTGATACCAGTATAAAAGATAATATGCATACAGCTGCCACAAGGCTGAGCATTCTCAAGGTTGTTGAACATATGTATTTTAATCTGTTCATTGTTCTAAAGTCCATTCATTCATATTGTTTATCACCGGCGCACCATGTCCGTGAGGATGCGGTATCTGTGTGTCGACTGAAATATCGAGGCTGTCACTGACAAAATAGCTGTGCTCTATATTGACTATATAGAGGTAACCGTGATCGTCTTCAGTCATATCCTGCACTTCTTTCCATGCTTCGACCGCTGTATCGTGATCGGCAGCATTCATAGCGCTGTCTATCATACTGTTGACCTGTGCGTTGTTGTATCCTATGGTGTTCGGTTTTTCAGGATCCGTTCCTTCTCCTGCATAGAAAAGGTTCTTCAGGACCACCGGGTCATACTGACCCCATCCCCAAACTACTCCCTCAGAATAAGCGAGATCATATAACTCATCCCATGATTTCTGGTCAACGTTTATTTTTATTCCTAAAAGCTCAGCTTCCTCGGATACAGCCGCGGCCAGCTGAAATCGCTCATTGTCGCCGCTCGGTGCATAAAGCGAAAATTCGCATTTCATACCGTTTTTTTCATAGATTCCGTCACTGCCTTCTGTCCAGCCCGCCGCTTCAAGCAGCGACTTTGCTTCATCTTTACGTCCGTCTTCATACTCCGCGGCATTGCCCCATACAAGATTGTCGGTGAAACCTTCTGCCGGCTTTCCCACGCCGTTGAGAGCATCATCTATTATTTTCTGACGGTCTATCCCTATTGCCATAGCTTCCCGCACAGCCCTGTCAGATGTAACATCGTTTCCTACGGTTATCCTGTTGCCTTTCCCGTCAGTCACCTCTCTTTCCTCGGTAACAGGCAGGCTTATCTGCCGCACATCTATGGTTTCCAGATTTTCGATATGCATCCCTTCTGCTTTTTCATCCGTATAATTCGGCTCCACCATAGCCAGGTCAAGCTCCCCGGATTTAACGGCAGAAATGACCATATCGCTTTCCATATAAAGAATCGTCACCTGCGCGATCGAAGGCGCTCCTCCGTAATATTCATCATTTGCCTGCACTATCATCTTCTGTGCCGTATCGTACTGTACCATTTTCCACGGACCTGTACCTATGGGATATGTATCGAAGGTGTCGCTTTCATATGAATCTTCGGGCACGATTCCAAGACACGCCGTCTGATCTATGAAAGAAGAATACGGCTCGCTCAGATGAAATACAACAGTATAATCATCTATCGCTTCTACTGACTCCATTCTGCTCAAATCAACATTTTCGTTTTCACCCTGATTTTTTTTAACCTGATTATATGTAAAAACCACATCTTCCGCAGTGAAATCAGATCCGTCATGAAACTTCACTCCTTCTCTAAGCCTGAAGGTATAATTCGTAGCCGAAGCATCCACTTCCCAATCTGTCGCAAGGTCTCCCACATATTCGGAATCTGTATCGACTTTGAGCAGCGCATTGTTCGTAAATGGATATCCGTAAGACATTGCTCCCTTTACGGGGTCAAGACTTTCCTCAAAAATATTCCCTCCGATATATATAGTAATTCCGTTTGTCTCCTCCTCTGCGGAGCCGTCACCGCATCCTGACAGAATCCCGGGTATCATAACCATGACCGCCGCGGCACACAGTATTTTCTTTTTCAGATATTTAAAATTCATTTTCACCTCAAACAAAAACCAAGAAGTCTCAGATCGTCATGATCTTTCAAAGCCTTCTTGGTCATAACTTCCCGGTTTTGATCTTTTACCTTACAGCAGGCGCAGTCTGCGCCGCGCCTGCCTTTTATCCCGATTTATCCTTACATCTCTTCTGAGATATCCATGTACTTCTGTACAACTTGTTATAGATTATCATTTTTACCATTGTTTTGCAAGATTTTTAAATTAAAAACCCAAAGCCGGTACACTTTGGGTTTTTCGCTTTTGTACATTATCTATGTTTTCTAAGGAAAACCAGAGAAGATGTCAAGCCTGCACCTGTCAT
>CAYYMY010000053.1:0-5290 GCA_964473095.1 uncultured Oscillospiraceae bacterium
GTAATTGTCCTAATTTGTGAGAGCTGATTATTGATTTTTGATTATCTCTGTGATAAACTCAAGAAGTTAGATTATGAGGAGGATTGAAAATGGATATAGCTCTAAAAGTTGTGCTGGGTGTGGTAAGCATTATACTTATAATAAGTATTCTTCTGCAGTCGAGCAATAGTGCGGGGCTGTCAGGCTCCATAGGCGGAGGAGCCGAACAGCTTTTCGGAAAGAAAAAGAGCCAGGGATATGAAGGCTTGCTCAGCAAAATAGCTACGGTGACAGCAGTTTTGTTTATCGTACTTTCGCTGGTGCTCGTGGCTCTTGAATAGTATCTTTGTTTATATTTTATTTTAATATTTTCGGTTGCAAACGTTTATTATTAAAGAGGTGTGGGATGCGCCTCTTTAATAGTCGTATTGGAAGCGAGAGGGAGGTAATTATATAATGAATGTTTTAGCAATTCTTACCGTCGCCGCGGCGGTCATAGGACTGATCACGGCAGTCGGTCTTGCCGTCTGGATAAACAAGGCTGACGAAGGTAACGACAGGATGAAGGAGATCGCAGGATATATCCGCGAAGGCGCTATGGCGTTCCTCAAGAGAGAATACAAGATCATGGCTATAGTGATCGTTGTCATAGCATTGCTCATCGGTCTTGGATTGCAGAGTGTGACTACTGCGATACTTTATGTATGCGGAGCGCTCCTGTCGGTGCTTGCCGGCTTCTTCGGGATGAAAGTCGCTACTCTCGGTAATGTCAGGACTGCAAACGCCGCTATGGAATCGGGTATCAACAAGGCGCTTAAGATAGCCTTCAGATCCGGTGCGGTAATGGGACTTGCGGTAACAGGTCTCGGCCTTTTCGGTCTCGGAATGGTAGTATGTGTGCTGGATTTGGCTACTGTAGTGGAATGTGTGACGGGATTCGGATTCGGCGCTTCTTCGATGGCCCTCTTCGGAAGAGTGGGCGGCGGTATATATACTAAAGCTGCTGACGTAGGCGCAGACCTTGTGGGAAAAGTTGAAGCGGGCATTCCTGAAGACGACCCGAGGAACCCTGCTGTAATAGCTGACAACGTAGGCGACAATGTAGGCGACGTGGCAGGTATGGGCTCCGATCTTTTCGAATCATATGTAGGTTCCATAATATCAGCTGTTACACTAGCTGCCGTGGCTGCTGCCAATTCGGGCGGACTGTTCGATGAAACTATGGCGGCGCTGTTCCCGCTTGTACTCTCAGGCGTAGGTATCATAGCGTCTCTCATAGGTATATTCATCGTAAGAGGCAAAGAAGGCTCAAACCCTGCAAATGCCCTGAACATGGGTACATATGTATCGGGAATAATAGTTATAATAGTTACTATCATACTTTCAAAGGTAATGCTCGCTTCTTTCAACTATGCCATCGCCATAATAGCAGGTCTTATCGTCGGCATAGCAATAGGAAAGATTACTGAGATATATACTTCCGCTGATTTCAAATCGGTAAAAAAGATTGCGGAGCAGTCGCAGACAGGCTCTGCAACCACTATAATAAGCGGTCTGGGAGTTGGAATGATGTCTACTCTCTGGCCTATCATATGCATAGTCGTAGGTATATTCGCTGCTTATGAAACTGCCGGTATGTACGGTATAGCTCTCTCGGCAGTAGGTATGCTTTCCACTACAGGAATGACAGTAGCTGTAGACTCATATGGTCCTGTTTCCGATAATGCCGGCGGTATCGCCGAGATGTCGGAGCTGCCTGAAAATGTAAGAGAGATAACGGACAAGCTGGACTCGGTAGGAAACACTACCGCCGCTATAGGAAAGGGATTCGCTATAGGCTCGGCTGCACTGACGGCTCTGGCTCTGTTTGCATCGTATGCATCCGTAACTGAGCTTGCTGCTGTAGATTTGTTAAATCCACTGGTAGTTCTCGGACTGTTCATAGGCGCGATGCTTCCGTTCCTCTTCTCCGCAATGACCATGAACTCTGTCGGCAAAGCTGCCAATCAGATGATAGAGGAAGTAAGGAGACAGTTCAGAGAAGATAAAGGAATACTCGAAGGAACGTCAAGACCTGACTATGCACACTGCGTAGATATTTCCACGAGAGCTGCTCTCAAGGAAATGATAATACCCGGACTTATGGCAATAATAGCTCCGCTGGTTGTAGGAATACTCCTGGGCGTCGAATCTCTGGGCGGTATGTTGGCGGGAGCTCTTTCATCTGGAGTCCTCCTTGCGCTGATGATGGCAAATGCCGGAGGAGCATGGGATAATGCTAAGAAGTACATAGAAGAAGGACATTTCGGAGGAAAAGGCTCGGAGCCTCACAAAGCCGCTGTAGTCGGAGATACCGTCGGAGATCCGTTCAAGGATACGTCCGGACCATCGATAAATATACTCATAAAGCTTATGACGATAGTATCTCTCGTATTTGCACCTCTGTTTGTGCAGATAGGCGGACTTATTTCCTTCTAAAAGACAGGAATCTCATTACAATATAAAACATTTGAACGAAGCAGGATGATTTATAAAGATATCCCGCTTCGTTTTTTATTCAAAAATTTACATAAATTACAATTCCGATGAAAACGCCGTAGACGGAAACGATAACGGCAGATAGGACATCTTAAAGCTAGCCTTGTGTTAAATGTAGCGTATAAAAGGTGGCGCAACAACCTTTTATACTGTAAAATAAAATAAAAGATAAGATAAAAGGAAGAGTCATGGCTAAAAAGAAAAAGAGAAATATACACAGAGGCATCATGGAAAAAAACAGAAGAGGCTTCGGATTTGTAAAATGCGAAGGTGAGGAAAGGGATGTATTCGTATCGGCAGCTTCGATGAACGGAGCCATGAACGGAGACGAAGTAGAAGTGGATCTGATACCCGAATACCTGTGGAAGGATTCTCCTGAGGGAATAGTAACGAGAATAGTCAGCAGAAATACAACTGAGGTTGCAGGCACTTTTGAGAAAAGCAAAAAATTCGGCTTTGTGATTCCTGAAAGCAGAAGGCAGAAAGAAGATATATTTGTGAGGAAAAAGGATTTTTCCGGAGCAAAGAGAGGGGATAAAGTGATAGTCAGGATAACTAAATATCCTGACAGAAAAAACAGTGCAGAGGGACATATAACCGAGATCATAAGCAGATTCGGGCAGCCCGGAGGAGATATAAAAGCTCTTGCCAGATCTTACGGCATGAGGGAAACCTTCCCCAGCAGGGCAAGCGCCGAAGCAAAAGCGATGAAGAAAAGAGGGGTAAGAAAAGAAGATCTGAAGGGAAGAAGAGACCTGAGAAACAAAACAGTTTTCACGATAGACGGGAGGGATTCCAAGGATTTCGATGATGCCGTCTCCATAGAGCTTCTTAAAAACGGTAATTATCTGCTCGGAGTACATATAGCCGATGTTGCTCATTACGTTTCGGAAGGAGGGTATCTCGACAAAGTAGCGGCAGAACGCGGTACGAGCGTATATCTTATAGATCATGTTGTACCTATGCTTCCAAAAGATCTTTCCAACAATATATGCAGCCTGAATCCCCATGAGGACAGGCTGGCGCTTTCAGTCGACATGGAGCTGACAAAAGAGGGCCGGCTGGTGAGCCATGAAATATACGAGAGCGTCATAAATTCTTCGGAACGTCTGGTGTACGATGATGTCTCCGATATACTGGAAAATGGTGATGAAGCGCTTTCGGAAAAATACGGGCATATTAAAAACGAGCTTCTTATGATGAAAACGCTGGCGGAAGCCTTGAAAAAAAACAGGGAGAGCAGAGGAAGTCTTGATTTTGATTTGGACGAATCCTATATCAGGCTCGATAAAAGCGGAGTACCGGTCAGTGTGGAAGCCGCATCAAGACGCATTGCCAACAGGATGATAGAGGAGTTCATGCTGCTGGCAAATGAAACTGTTGCAGAGCATTTTTACTGGATGGGAATCCCTTTCATATACAGAGTCCATGAGAAGCCTGCTCTTGAAAAAATCGAAAGCCTGAAAGTTTTTCTGCAGAGCTTCGGTATCAGACTGAGAGGCAGTGACGGAAATATACATCCGAAAGCTTTGAGTGATGTTCTTAGCCAGGTAAAGGGAAGAACTGATGAAAACATAGTCAATACAGTTACGCTGCGCTCTATGCAGAAAGCATATTACAGTACATCCTGCGAGGGACATTTCGGACTTGCAATGAAGTATTACTGTCATTTCACATCTCCCATTAGAAGATACCCCGATTTGATGATACACAGGATAATAAAGGCGGTCATAAAAGGCGAGTTAGATGATGATAAACGCAAGTCCTTTGAAATTTCTGCGGAAAATGCCGCAAAGACATCGTCGGATGCTGAGAAGAAAGCCGTAGAGGCGGAGAGAGAAGTCGAAAAGATGAAGAAGGCTGAATATATGAGCTATCATATAGGAGAAAGATTCGACGGGGTAATCAGCGGTGTAACAGGCTTTGGAATATATGTACAGCTTGAAAATACAGTGGAGGGACTGATAAGGATAGACAGCCTGTATGATGATCACTATGACCATATAGAAAATAAATACATGCTTATCGGCAGACATACCCGCAAAACATACAAGCTCGGAGATGAGATAGGCATAATAGTTGACGATGTTGATACAGACAGAAATGAAATAGATTTTATTGCAGCCGATTTGAAACGATGATGAATATTTGCATTTGACGTAATAAAAAGAGAAAGACCTAATGCACGAGCTGTGAAAAGGACTTCAAGGCTTTCACACAATGCTGGAGACTATGAAACAGCGATGAAAGTTGATGCTGCAAATATAACAGATAATTTCTGGATAAAAAAAGATAGAGACAGCAGGACATATGAAGATATAGAGTTTAAAAGGAAACGATATAGCAGATGATGATTATAAATATAATTACGACATATTAAGTTCTATGGATCCGAAACTGGCAGAAGCATATCTTAAGATATGTGCTATGGATGCGGTTGTAGAAAACTATGATAGACATACAGAAAATTACGGAGTTCTTACAGACAGGAATACCGGAAAGATAATAGGATTTGCACCTAATTATGATAACAACAATTCTCTATATGCAAATTATAAGCTGGATATAGAAAGGTCGGGCGGAGTGATTCGCCAGTTCACTCGTTTTCTGAAAGAGAATGATATAAAGCTTAATTTTAAGATTGATATAGATAAGGTGGAATTTGAAAAAATAACAAGTGATGTAAAAAGAAAAACAGCCTATGATTTTTCTGTAGGTGAGTTGCAGGAATTTATTTATAACGGATTAGATGTATTAAAAGCTTATGAGTAGA
>CAYYMY010000054.1:0-3987 GCA_964473095.1 uncultured Oscillospiraceae bacterium
AAAGACCTTCAGCCTCAAGGGAAAGTTAAAAGAATAAAAGTATTTAAGCATAAAACAAACGCTTCTTCAATATACTGTAAGGCAGTAAATCACAGAAAGGAAAAACCAATGGAAGTACTGAAGGCAAGCAGAAAACGGGAAGAAACGAGACGTGAAGAGCTCAGAGAAGCCGTAGGAAAGATTATAGAAAACATTGTTGAACGCGGAGATGAAGCACTTGTTGAGTACAGCATGAAATTCGACGGATGTGAGCGAAGGAAGATAAAAGTTGCCGCGAAGGAAATAGAGGAGGCATACGGACTTGTGCCGGAAAGCGATATAGAAGATATGAAAAAGGCAGCCGGAAATATCAGAGCTTTTGCGGAAGCACAGAAAGAGACCATAGGCGAGCTGAGAGGCTTTTCCCCTGACGGGGGGATCTGTCTGGGACACAGGGCGATCCCGGTGGATTCATGCTGCTGTTATGTGCCGGGAGGCGGATATCCTCTGTATTCTACAGCGATGATGCTGGGCATACCGGCAAAAACAGCCGGGGTGAAAAGAGTAGCGGCATGTTCTCCGGCGGTAAAGGGCAGCGGACATATACATCCCAAAACACTTGTGGCAATGGATATTGCCGGAATAGATGAAATCTATGTCGTAGGCGGGGCACAGGCTGTTGCTGCATTTTCATACGGAACGGAGCAGATAAAGCCTGTAAATATGATCGTAGGTCCGGGGAACAGCTTTGTTACCGAGGCGAAACGGCAGTGCTACGGAAAAGTGGGGATAGATTTTATCGCAGGACCGAGTGAAGTGCTTGTGATAGCGGACGGCAGCGCCGATGCCGATGTGGTGGCGGCGGACCTTCTTGCCCAGTCTGAGCATGACAGAGAAGCAAAAGGCATACTTGTGACCACGGATAGAAAATTCGGGGAAGCTGTATGCAGCTCTGTGGGAAAACAGCTGGAAGCTCTGAAGACCAGGGAAATAGCAGAAGCCTCATGGAATGATTTCGGTGAAGTGATGATAGCGAAAAGCCTTGATGAAGCTGTCGAATACGCGAATGACTATGCGCCTGAACATCTGGAGGTGAACGTTGAGGAACAGTTTGAAGAAAAGGTCATATCCTCGCTTAGAAATTACGGCTCACTGTTCATAGGAGAAAATACGGCGGAAGTGTTCGGAGATTACGCTTCAGGAACCAACCACACGCTTCCTACTCTCGGCGCGGCGAGATATACGGGAGGAGTATGGGTAGGAACATTTACAAAGATATGCACATATCAGGAGATGACGACGGAAGGAATGATGAAAATAGCGTCTCTGGTTTCAAACCTTGCCAAAGGCGAAGGACTTGCGGGACATGCCAGAGCTGCCGAAATCAGGATGGAGAAAACTTCTCCGAGAAACATTTCCGAATAATATGCTGCAATAATGTTGAAAGATTGTCAAAATAATGAGATAATTACAGCATAAGGATCGGAAAGAGGGATGGTTATGAATATAAAGCAGATTGCTAAAGCGGCAGGTGTTTCGGTGGCTACGGTTTCAAGAGTCCTGAACCATCCTGAAAACGTTGCTCCGAAGACGCGGGAGAAAATACAGGAAATTATAGAGAAGACCGAATATAAACCGAACTGGTTTGCCCAGGGATTGAATTTCAACAGAACAAAGACCATAGGTCTGATAATCCCTCATATACTCAATCTTATGTACATGGAGATAGCCAAAGGTGTGGAGGATGTGGCAATACAGAAAGGCTATACGGTATTCATGTGCAATGTGGAAAAAAATTACAGGACGGAATGTGAATATGTTGAGCAGCTGATGACGAGAAGAGTCGATGGCATAATATTTTTATTTTCATCTCTGGAGGAAGAAAACCTGAGAAGCATCGAGGAAAGAGGTGTGCCTATAGTGCTGGTCGGTGAAAACAAAGATGTCAGCGGATTCAATTCCGTCAAGGTAAACTGCAGGCTCGGTGCGGAGAGTATGCTAAAGCAGCTTGTGGAAGACGGCTACAAATCCATAGGCATACTTTACGGCAACGACCCTGAACAGGAATCTCTCGATATGCTGGAAGGATACAGAAGCGTCCTTGAGGAAAGCAGGCTGAAGATAAACGAAGATTACGTCAGACAGGTGGAAAACACCATAGAAGGCGGGTATCTGGGAGTCAAAAAGATGCTGGGCTCCGATGCTCCCGAGGCTATATTTGCCACCAGCGATGAAATCGCGTACGGGGCGATGGATGCGGCTAAAGATATGGGGCTTAGAGTACCCGAGGATATAGCTGTGGCGGGATTCGGCAATTCGAGGATGTCCAATCTGGTGGAGCCGAAGCTTACCACAGTGGAACTCCCGTTTCACAAGATGGGAATATACGGGGCAAGACTGCTGTTCGATCTGATAGAGGACGAAGATAAATCGTATAAAAATACAAGGCAGATCACGCTGCAGACTAAATTGAGAATAAGAAAATCATGCATACATAAAGAACGAATTGGAGAAATGTTTTGATGTTGGAAACGAATTTTTTGGGATTGGAGCTTAAGAATCCCGTGATAGTAGCGGCAGGACCGTGGAACAGGGACGGGGAATCACTGAAACAGTCCATTGCTTCAGGAGCAGGGGCGGTGGTGACTGAAGGCATAGTAAGCGATACGGTACTCGATGTAAGACCGAGGATAGCATGTGATGAAAACGGAGTACAGAACATCAGACTGTACAGCGATATACAGATAGAAGGCTGGGAGCGGGAGATGAGTATAGCGAAAAGCAACGGCGGAGTGGTTATTGCAAGCGTTTCTGCGCATACACCGTCGGAGATTGCTTACCTTGCTAGCAAGATGGAAAAATTTGGAGCTGATGCTATAGAGATATCCGTATCTAATCCCATGTGGGAATCTCTTGAGATAATGGCATCTCATGCCGACGTGGTATACGATATGACCAAGGAAGTGGTATCAAATGTAAAGATACCGGTAATAGTGAAGCTATCTCAGAACACGACGAATATATCAAAGGTGGCAAAAGCTGTAAAGGCGGCGGGAGGCTCAGGCGTAAGCGCGATAAATACGGTAAGGGGTATACTCGGAGTGGATATAGAGAATGCACAGCCGGTGCTCTCCACATACGGCGGCATTTCTGGACGCTACATAAAGCCTCTCGGGCTTGCATCGGTGGCAACCATAGCTCAGACGGTGGATATACCTATTTGCGGCATAGGAGGAATAAGAGATGCTAGGGGGGCTATAGAGTATATGATGATGGGCGCTTCTGTAGTGCAGGTGGGCACTGCCGTTATGACGGAAGGGCGTGGTATAATAGCTGAAATACTTGCTCAGATGGAAAACTGGCTTTATGAACACGGGCTTTCGTCCATAGAAAAGGTGAAAAACAAAGCTCTTGAAAATTTTAAATCCTTCGATGAAATGAAAATAGAGCCGGCAGTCAGCACCGTTCAGGGGGTGCCGTGCACGGAAGAATGCGATAAATGCATAGTATCATGTCTGTACGGCGCTATTTCAAGGAACGGAACAGTAATAAACGTAGAAGAGAATAAATGCACGGGGTGCGGATTATGTACTTTTATGTGTCCTATCAAAAAACTCAAGCTTGCCTGGTAATCGTTGAAAAATAAAGGTTCAGACGTATTTATATTTGAATGAAAAGGATGTTTCGGATACATTTTTGCATTAAATTGTAAAAATGACTTGAAATATTCTGAAAATATGTTATTATAATGTTATGTAACTGGTTACACACCAGTATGAGAATGGTTTACAAAACAAAGGAGGATGAATGTTATGTATAAGTGTAGTTTGGAAAGAATGAAAGACAAAATCAAAACTTTCTCGCAGTACGGAGATGCTGGACACGGCGGAATAACGAGATATTCCCTTTCTCCTGAAGCTAAACAGGCAAGAGAAGAGTTTATCAAGCGAATGAATGCTATAGGTGCTGAAATAGAAATCGTCGATTTGGCAAACATATATGCTACTC
>CAYYMY010000055.1:0-2007 GCA_964473095.1 uncultured Oscillospiraceae bacterium
TTACATAACCGTAAAAGTTTTTTGTCAAGATAAAACTTTTTCTCTTGACTTATATGTAAAAAGTAGTATGATTATATTATAGATAGTATACCAAAAAGGTAAAATAACGTGAGTAATAAACAAGGAGGTTTAAAAATGAAATTTTATATTTGTGAACATTGTGGAAATATAATAACATATGTGGAAAATAGAGGAGTGCCTGTAATGTGCTGCGGTCAGAAGATGACTGAGTTTACGGCAAACACTACGGATGCTGCCCAAGAAAAGCATGTGCCTGTAGTTGAAAAGACCGCAGATAAAGTCGTTGTGACGGTAGGTTCTGTTGATCATCCTATGACTGAAGATCATCATATTGCATGGGTAGCCGTAAAAACAAAGAACGGAAGCCAGATAAAATATCTAGACCACACCGGAGCTCCTAAGGCTGAATTTGCCCTTGCCGGAGATGAAGCAGAGGAAGTGTACGCATACTGCAATCTCCACGGACTTTGGAAAGCTCAGTAACGACAGAAGCGGAAAGGGTGCGTTGATATGTCTGTAAGACTAAACGAGAACAAGGAGATAGTGGAGACCATAAAAAAGGGACTAAAGGAGAAAAACGGCTACTGTCCGTGCCGTCTGGAGATAAATGAGGAGAATAAATGTATATGCAGGGAGTTCAGAGAACAGATTGCGGACCCTGAATTTGAAGGATATTGTCACTGTATGCTTTATTATAAATCAAAGGACTGAAAACATTATGAAGCTGTGCTGAAAAGCACAGCTTCTGTTTGGGGAGGATTTTATGTAGGAGTGAAACACATACAGGAAAGGTATCATATATTTGCGCGAATCTTGATTTTTAGTTTATACGGTGTTAACATATATAATTGTGTTTCGGAAATTTTTTTGTTTACAGAGAGGTATATAATGAAAGAGAATCGTGAAGTTGATGAGTTCGAAAAGGAATACAGAGAGGAGCCGAAAAAAGGTGAACATCACGTCAATAAAATGGGCGAGATGTCAATCAACCGTCTAATTCTTTCCATGTCATGGCCTGCTGTGCTGTCCATGTTCATACAGGCATTTTACAATGTGGTGGACAGCTTTTTCGTATCGCTTATAAGTGAACAGGCTCTGGCCGCAGTCACGTATATATTTCCGGTGCAGATGCTGCTTATAGCCGTAGGAGTAGGCACTGGAGTGGGGATAAATTCACTGATATCAAGAAGACTCGGCGCGAGGATGTATGATGAAGCTGATATGGCTGCAAGTCACGGGTACAGGCTTTCCTTTATAAACTGGATATTTTTCGCGCTGATAGGGCTTTTTCTTTCAGCTCCTATTATGAACCTGATGTCCGATACTCCCTACGTGGTGGAAAACGGTATAAGCTACATGATGATAATCTCCATAGGTTCGCTTTTCCTGTTGGTAGAAGTTTCCACCGAGAAGATACTTCAGGCAACAGGCAATATGATGATACCTATGATATGCGGTATTGTAGGCGCCGTTACCAATATAATACTTGATCCGGTGCTGATATTCGGTATAGGACCTTTCCCTGAAATGGGCGTACCGGGAGCTGCGGTGGCTACGGTTGCGGGACAGTTCCTTTCCATGTGCCTTGGACAGATAGTCCTCTTCAAAGGAAAACATCCGGTAAAGGTAAAGCTTTTCGGATGGAAGATGAACAAGACGATTATCAAGGATATATATGCTGTCGGAGCGCCTGCCATGCTGATGCAGTCAATAGCTTCCATCATGCAGTTCGGTATGAATATCATACTTGGAGCTATGAGTGAAACGGCAGTGGCGGTAATGGGTGTATACGGAAGACTTCAGTCGTTCATATTCATGCCTGTGTTCGGCCTAAATCAGGGTGTTCTTCCTATAATGGGATTCAATTACGGAGCGAAAAACCGCAAGAGACTGATGGAAACTTTCAAGAAAGGTTTTCTTATAGCTTTTATAATAATGGCGATAGGTCTTGTGATATTCCAGCTCTTCCCGAGAGAACTGCTTATG
>CAYYMY010000055.1:2017-3554 GCA_964473095.1 uncultured Oscillospiraceae bacterium
GAACAGTCAGGCTATGTTTGATATAGGAATACCGGCTCTTAGAATCATCAGTCTATGCTTCCTGCCGGCAGCCTTCGGTATAATGGCATCGTCTATTTTCCAGGCGACCGGACACGGATTTCTGAGCCTCTGGGGCTCTCTTCTGAGACAGCTTGTGGGGATACTGCCTCTGGCATGGCTGTTTTCGGTAATGGCGGGGCTTGAGCTCGTATGGTTTTCATTCCCGCTTGCTGAAATCATCGGTGTTGTGTATTTCGCATTTGCGCTCAAGCATCTGTATAAAAATGAAATACGAAGACTTGACATACTTGCTGATTCAAATGAAAGCGCAGGCGCTTTGCGGTGAAGTGCTGCACTCAGCACAGAATGTAATGGAGGATTATTTGTATGAAATTTGTCATTGAGCATTTGTCAAAAAGCTTTGAAAAAAAGGAAGTTCTCAGAGATATTAACTTCACATTTGAGGAGGGAAGAATTTACGGTCTGCTTGGTAGGAACGGCGCCGGTAAAACAACACTTTTCAACTGTCTGAATCGTGATTTAAAAGTAGACAATGGAAATTTTTATATAGAAGATGAAAACGAAGTCTGCCGTGAGGTGCTCGCGGATGATATAGGGTATGTGCTGTCTACTCCTACCGTGCCGGGATTTCTTACGGGCAGAGAGTTTCTGAAGTTCTTTATGGACATCAATGAGAAGTCTATTGAGAATCCGAGAAGTATTGACGAGTATTTTGATTATATGAGCATTGAGCAGGAGGACAGGGATAAACTGCTGAAGGACTACTCTCACGGTATGAAAAATAAAATGCAAATGCTCATCAACATCATTGCTCAGCCGAATATTCTGCTGCTCGATGAGCCTTTAACCTCCCTTGATGTGGTAGTGGCTGAAGAAATGAAGCAGCTGCTTCGCTCGCTGAAGAAAGACCGTATTATTATTTTCTCTACCCATATTATGGATTTAGCGCTTGATCTCTGCGATGAGATCGTACTGCTAAATCACGGAGTACTGGAAGTTATGGAGAAGACCGATCTGGACAGCATAGAATTTAAAGACAGGATAATTGAGGCGTTGAAGGATAACGAACATGAATAGAATTTTGAAGATATCATTTGCATTAAAGAATACATATCGTGTGAACAGCATTCTGTTTTCGCTTAAGCAGATTCCTCTTGTCAAAAGATTACTCCCGTCGGCACTGTACAAGGTAAGAGGGCTGAAGATTTTCGCCAATGTGCTTGCAGTGCTTTGGGAAATAGTATCTGCGTTTATCGGGAAATTCCTTTATCTCATCGTTATGGTATTCGGGGCAGGATTGCTTTATGACGGCTTAGCCCCGGCTCAAGTGATACTGCATATACTGCTGTCGCTTACCGTAATCGGAAGCTTTGCGAACACGAAGCTCTTCAATCCTGCTAAAGATAAGTATTACGCGATATTCATCATGAAGATGGATGCAAGGGAATACACGCTCGTCAATTATCTGTATGCAATAGTTAAAGTCATTGCTGGTTTTATGCCGTTTACTATCGTG
>CAYYMY010000056.1:0-3445 GCA_964473095.1 uncultured Oscillospiraceae bacterium
TTTCCAAGTATATCCGTTCTTATCTTTCTGATTTTTTTCGTTTTGCTGAGACCTATCCGCTTTCGTTTGTCAAATTTTGCTCTATTCACAGGTTTCGTCTCTATATAGTTTCTCGCATTAGGCTTGGTACGCGACAAAAATCTTTCGGTAAAATACTTTCCGTTTTTCTCGTAATTTATGATTTCGTTTTTGTAAAACGACAATTTGAATTCCATGCCCTTGTCAGCAAGAGCTTCGATTCCTTCATCTTTGCCTATGAGCTTTTCTGCTCTCAGTGCGTCGCAATAGGCTTCTTCATCTATCACGTATACACCATCCTTATATCGACAGTCCGAATACTTGATCCCTATCAGATGATACTGTTCTTTTTCCCCGCTGTAATATACGTCCATCCTGTAAGGATTGAGACTTTCCAGTATGACCTTTCTGCTGCCGGATCTATATCCGTATTTATCGGAAATATCTATACAGCTTCCTACTTCTCCGTCCTTATATCTCAGAAGACCGACCTTCGGTCCGTTGCCCTTCTTCGAATATTTCCTTATTACATCTCCCGTCTCTTCCTCGTATGCTGTAAAAGGATTTTTAGCGTCCTTATAGTCGTTCATTATCTTTACGAGGGAATCAAACGTCTTAGGATCATGGAGCGCCATAAGGAAATCATTTTTCTTTCCCGTATCCACCTTCTTTTTGAACAGCTCATATCCGGCTTCCGTTCTGATGTCAGCCTTATTTATCTTATATGATTTGCCGTCTATCTCTCTGGTGCCTCTGATGGTCTGATTGCATAGCGTCCTGTTGTATTTTCTGTCTGCCTTATGCCAGTATTTCACATGCTTTTCAGCTTCCTTTATTGTTTCTCCCAAATCCCACCATTTCTTATTGTACATCTCTTCTTCATAGAAATCGTCGGAAAAGACTTTCTCAAAATTCGCTTCATCTATAATTTCACCCGTTTCCCAATCTATGACATTATCCTGAAGTTTCCTGTAAGCATCATATCCCATCTGGGAATAGCATATCAGCATAGCGTCAACGGCATGGTGCGAATAGCTTTCTTCCCTGTTTTTCTCGAGCTTCAGATTTTTTCGCATCTGACCTGTAAAACTTCCGCGAATGACTTTCACTTTCGTATCGCATTCTTTCGCCCTAAAATAGTTCTGCATTATGTTCAATACTACTCTTGACGCGTATCTGGTGTCGTTAAGATTCCTCGATATGAATCCCTTTAATACATCTATCTTGGTAATATCGTCTGTAAACAAAAAGTTTGAAACTTTTTTCTTCCTTATCTTCTTTTTCGCCGAAAGGCTGCGTATGAGTTCCTTATATTCATCATATCCCCACTCTCTGTTGATGCTCCTCAGATAAAAGTACGGTGTCATATTTCCTTTTTTCTGGTTTTCTGTGGCATACACCAATACCTTGTTCGCCCTGCTGTCATCAAAGGATATGGAGCGCGGTATTATGTGGTCAACTTCAAACAGCTCCGGACGATTGAGCAAATCCGTAATTTCTATCATCCTTCCTGAATACGGGCATCTTCCTTCCTGCTCATTCCAGAGTTTAAGTTTGAGGTTGAGCTGCTGATGTCTGTGATAATCTTCCGGATAAATTGTAATACCGTATTCATTTTTCAGCTTATCGGTTATCTCTTTCAGTTCTTTCTCCTGATTTCGCTGAAAATCATTTATTCTCTTTTTCTTTTCATCACTGTTCCTGTCACGCGGCATTTCGATGACTATTTCTTCCGGATTTCCATACTTTTTAATCAACGCGTTTACTATATCTACCGCTATCCTTACGGATCTTTTTACGACAGGATTATATATTTCTTCAAGGACCTCATTTGCCGGTATCTTACTGTACTCCTTGTATCGCTCCGTATCCGGCTTAAACACCCCCATTTCCGTCAGCAGCGTCATCTGCTCCTTTGGCTGTTCATACATTTCTGGGATGAGTTCTCCCATTATCTTTATGGAGAACGACTGCCACTTTGAAAACAGTTGACTGTTTTTCTTTCTGAACTCTATCAGACAGTCCTTTTCTTTTTTCTTAAAAACTATCGCGCTGTCCGAAAAGGCTTCTTCGATAGACTCTCTGTCCGTATTGAGCGTAAGGATCCGCCCTATTTCATCAAGTTCATCCACACTGAACCTGTCTATGCTAAGTTTCTCTTTTTCCATAGCGTTTTTTAGTTTTCTGTATGTATCAAAGCTGTGGAAAATTTCCTTCTCGCTCTTATCTATTCTCGCTCCCGAAAAGCTCTCGATTTTTTCTCCCATAGCTTCCGATATGATTTTTCTGACCTTGCCGGCTCCCATCGTTTTTTCCGTTTTATACGCATTTATAATATATTCTTTTTCTTCCTTTGATAGTTTCCTGCTGTTTACCGTCAGATTATTAAGGTCGTTCAAAGCGTTGAACTCCTGAGCCGTATATGACGCTCCGGCTCCTCTCTGTTCTTCAGGATATACGCTGCACTTCCCCACGAGTTTATCGAATATATTTTTCTCCGTTATGTATTCACCCGTATCAGGATTTACCTTCGTCGTATATTTACCGTAATCCGTCCTTGACAGTTCATTTCCCGGGCCATCGTAGTACTTTCTTTTTCTGTTGAATATATTAAAATACCTGTTTGTGAATTCTTTTGAAATGAAATCGTGGTATTTTTTCTGCACATCGAAAAACTTTTCCAGCTCTTTTCTGTATGCTGTCACTGTAAATACATTGCTTAAGGTTATTTTTTCACCATTTTCAATTATCGTAGTATTTCCTCTGTACTTTCCGTTGCTCTTAAGTCTCTCCAGCTGAATTTCGCACGGAAACTTATCCTCAAGAGACAATGCGTTACGTTTTATACCTCTCTCGTAATCACTTCTCCCTCCGGTATCTTCATCAAGAAAATCCTCAAGATACGATATGCCTCTGTGCTTCAGCATATTCAGCAGCACTCTGTATATCTCGCTTTCATCGAGCCTCTCACTGATACCTTTGACCCTCAAAAAGAGCACATCATTTTCTTTGATTTCAGGAACGACTCCCGAATACTGCATCCAGAGCTTGTTGAAATCATTTATCCTTGTTTTCTGACGCCTTATCAAACGCCTTCTCTGTCTGTTTTCACGTCTTTCGATATTATTTCCCGCTTCAGCAGATTCAAACAAATTGCTTCCGGCTTCAAGTATACTGTAATCATCAGCTACTACCGCCCAGCCAACGGAAGCTATACCTATATCAAGTCCGATACGAATATTCATAGTACACCTCTTTTGAAATTCATAAGATACAGCAATTACATTCGTATTGTACGAATATTCTACCACACTATCATGCAACTATCAACAAAACCCGAAACATTCACCGTTGACACTGTGTAGGATTACAATAAGTGAATAACACAGGGGAAGTATCCTCTTGACTCCCCCTGTTATAGGATGGT
>CAYYMY010000057.1:0-3382 GCA_964473095.1 uncultured Oscillospiraceae bacterium
GGACCCTTCTTTAAAAGATATTGTTTTAAACGGATTTAACTAAACAGGCCGATTAAGTATCCTTCAGCTTCGGTTATGGTCATGTCTTCCTCTGCCTGCACTACGGCACCCTGTACCCTGATGTTAAAGCCACCGAGGCCGTCTTTCAGCTCGGTATGCCCGCAGGATCCGTCAATAGTTCCTATGAGGGCAGGGCACTGGGAATCGTGGATTACAGACGGGATGCAGTCGCATGTCTGGTCGCTTAACGTGCCGCCTTCCGCTACGTATTCCTTACCGCTGAGTCCGTAGATAGCGCATCTTTCATGATGGCGGTAGGTGATGGTGCACACGTCCTCGTCGTGGTCTCTAGGCACGTAGCAGCTCTCTTCATGACCGTAGTCTCCGGCAAGCCACAGCAGCTCCTCAGAGGTTACGTCATCATTGATGGTCACCGAGTAGAACAGGGGGTCCGACGTCACGTTAGGACTTAAGATCTCATTGAATCTGTAGATCTGCTCAGGGCTTACGGAGGTTCCGTCGCCAATCAGCGTCCAGTTGCTGCTCCAGTCGATGGTAATCAGGCCGAGAAGCTTTTCCGTTTCCTCTTCGGTAAGGATTGTTCCGTCGCCTCTCTCGAAGGTGATCTTTATGGCCGCATACTCGTCTACGGCGTTCTTGCTGGTATTGGTAATCTGCGGGTCCTTGTCTATCACCGCACCCGGTACCAAGTTCTTACCGTTTTCTTCATCCCAGCTTGGCTCTGTCAGCTCCGCGCGGATGTTGTCTGCGAAGGTGAAGACGTTCTCTACTTCCTCCGTCATGTTAAACAGCCACGCCAGGGTAAGCCCCGCCGCAATCACCAGTACCAGCATGACGGATAGAATTGCAACAAGGCCCTTCTTTTTCCTTTTCGTCATGTTCATATGGCTTTATATTTCCTTTCTTAATCTATTGTGTCTTATCCATTAGATGTTGTCAGGGGCGAACAGGGCTGCAAACGCGGCTTTGGTCGCTGAAGCGGTAGCGCTTTCAAACTCGCTTGCCTGAACCAACGCGCCGCTGTTGGTGATCTGAAAACCGCAGATGGTGTCGTCGTCTGGCGTATGGACGCAGTCACCCTTTAAGGTTCCCTCTAAGGACGGGCAAGCCTCCTCATGCTGTTCGGCAGGGGTGCAGTCGCAATTGTTTTCACCCTGTGCAGAGGTCGATGCTAAGGTCTCGGTAACCGCGCAGTTAGCATGGTGCTTATAGGTAATCTCGCAAAGCAAATCGTCATGGGTACCGAAGTCCCAGCACTCGTCGGTATGATCTAATACCGTGCCTGAAAGCCACGTCATATCCTCATCGTCCATTACGGAGTGGATGGTTACCGTGTTGTACAGCGGGTCCGTTACCTCGCCCGGGGCAAGCTCGCTGTTATATATCCACACCTGATTGTTCATGTTCTGAACTGTTGCGAGATTGCTCTGATCGTCGGCTACGGCAACCCAGTTGCCTCCGTCATCGTATGCTCCTACTAAGGTCCACGAGTCGGTGTTCCAGTCGATGTCGATAAGGCTGAGAAGGCGCGCGGTGTCATTATCGCTTAAGGCGTCGCCGTTGTAACTCGCATCTGCGCCCGGCTCAAAGGTCACCATAATGGACACATACTCGCTGAGTCCGTTGTCCGAGGTGTTGGTGATCATCGGGTCCTTGCGGATTTCCATACCCGGGGTTACTACTACGTTTCCCTCCCAGTTAGGCTCCTCAAGCCTTCCCCGTATGTTGTCCGAGAAGGTGAACACGTTGGTCGCTTCCCCTGCATCGCCGGTCAGGTACGCCAGGGTCAGTCCTGCGGAAAGCACCAGCACCAGCAGAACGGACAGGAGCGCTACCAGACCTTTTCTTCTTCTTGTCATGGTTTTTTACCTCCAATTTCTTTTGTTCAGTTTCTATCTTCAGCTGACGGATTTCCCGCAGCATTAAGAGAACAGAGCCAGCAGAGGCGTGTATGCGTCTGCCGAGGTATCCAAGGTATCCGCCTGAACGGCTGCCCCTTCCACCTTGATATTGAACCCGCCAAGGGCAGTATCATCCGTGACGGCTTTTCCGCCTTCATACTTGACGCCCTGAAGCCAGCGAAGGTCAGCTTCGGTCATAGGTTCATCTGTATCCAGCTTAGTATGTATTCTCACTGTGTTAAACAGCGGGTCTGTGACCTCCCCCGGGGACAGGGCAAGGTTATATACATACACCTGCTCCGGCGTCCCCGCGCCGCTGATAATCGTCCACCGGCCGCCTTCGGAGCCCGTGTTCCAGTCGATGGTAATCAGGCTGAGGAGCCTTTCGTAATCTGACTGGCTGAGGGTCTCGGCCTGGTCCGCGTACTGAAAGGTCACCTTTATGGCTACGTACTCCGTCAGCGGACCCGTGTTGGTAATGGTCGGATCCTTACGAAGCTCCTTTCCCGGTACCATGGTAAGGCCCGATTCGGCGTCCCAGTTATATTCGTCAAGCCTTGCCCTTATATTTTCCTGAAAGGAAAACACGTTGCTTTCCTCTCCCGCGCTGCCTGTGTAGTAGGCAAGAGTTCCTCCCGCGGAGATTACGGCAATTAAGAGCAGGGACAGGGTCAAAAGGAGCAGTATCCGTTTCTTTCCCGCAAGGAGTATCCGGCTTTGCCTTCTGAACCAGTATTCTTCTTTTCTCAATTCACACCACCCCCTTTATGCCCCGCCTGATACTATCGTCCCCGTTACGGTGACGTTCCACTCAAGCTCCGGGGCGCCGCCTTCCGCCTGCAGGATGTCAGCCAGCACGTCCACGTCGATGGTAAGACCGGCGTATTTCTCACGCATCTCTTCCGTGTCTTCCGTCAGGCTTACCTTCTCTAAGAGAACAGGGGAGGTCTCGCCCGGCGCAAGCACGGTTCTGCAGTAGAAGAACCCGTCCTGATAGAACCAGTTATCCGCCCAGTCGTCTGCAAGCACGAAGGTAAGGTCTCCCATTACAATCAGATTACCTGTAGGCTCTCCGAGACTTCCCAGACTGGTCGTTACGTAATTTCCTTCCTCATCCACCACTCTGGGAATCAGCATTACACGGGCCACGCCGGGCACCTCCTCCGACGTGTTTTTCACCTGCACCTGCTTTAAATCCCAGCCGTCGACATCCTCCAGTATATCCACATCGGTAGAGGGGAAAGCGAACAGGTTATTTACCGTTTCCGTTCGGGTGGTGAGGTACGCTATGGTGCCGGTTGCCGATATGAGAAGCACTAAAGCGACGGCAAGTCCGGTTAAAACGTTCCTTTTACGCCATTTCAATTCTCATCACCTCCCGAATCGAGAGCCGGCATCTCGTTGATGATATCGGCGTTATCGTTTACCCACGGCACGTCCTGACGGGTATTTCCGAACAC
>CAYYMY010000058.1:0-3224 GCA_964473095.1 uncultured Oscillospiraceae bacterium
TTAGGAATTATTTAATATCTTCGATCTCAAGGGTGACAGGACAATGGTCGCTGCCGTACACATCAGTAAGTATGGCAGCGTCTTTTAATTTGTCTTTCAATGCTTCCGATACTAAAAAGTAGTCTATACGCCATCCTGAGTTGTTTTTCCTCGCGTTGGATCTGTAGCTCCACCAGGAATATACACCTTCTTTATCCGGGTAAAAATGCCTGAATGTATCTATGAAACCGGCTCCCTGAAGCTCTCCCATCTTAGCTCTTTCTTCATCGGTGAAGCCTGCATTTTTCCTGTTGCTCTTAGGGTTTTTCAGATCTATTTCCTTGAATGCCACGTTAAAATCACCGCAGGTTATTACCGGCTTTTTTTCTTCCAGTTTCTTGAGATATCCTCTGAAATCATCTTCCCACTTCATCCTGTAGCCAAGTCTTTTCAGTTCATTTTGAGAATTCGGGACATATACGTTGACAAGATAAAAATCCTCATATTCCGCCGTTATTATCCTGCCTTCCTTATCGTGTTCTTCTATGCCCATTCCGTAGGATACATCAATCGGCTCCTGCTTTGTAAATATAGCAGTACCGGAATATCCCTTCTTTTCTGCTGAATTCCAATACTGCCTGTAGCCTTCGAGAGACACCTCAGCCTGCCCCTCCTGCATCTTCGTCTCCTGCACACACAATATATCGGCGTCCGAGCTTTCTACAAATTCCGTAAACCCTTTTCTCATTGCCGCCCTTATACCGTTTACATTCCATGAAATAAGCTTCATTTTTCATCTTTTACAGAGCTCTTATCTGCCTCTGCAATCCTCCTTATCTTTGATAAATATACCTGCTCTCATCCTCATGATCGTGTCGCCTTCGCGTCTATAAGAGCAGAATCTTTCCTCATCGCAGCCTATTCTTCACGGCTCGTAGCTGCCGATATATTGTCGAACAGGCAAACATCTCATACATCATCAGCAAAGCCGCTTCATCTATTAGAAGCAGCTATTTTTACCTTGCTCCACAGCTGAGATATTATTTTTCTTGTGTTTTCATTGTATGTAAATATTTCATCGTTTTCATTATCGGTTCTCGGCACGTATGCGTTAATTCCTTCATAATCTCCCCCGGGACCTTTTAGTTCATTCATGACCTCTTCATTCGGAGATGTATATCCCACATAGCTTGAATTATCCATTGCACCTTCATATGAGGATACGAAATTTATGAATTCATGAGCAAGCTCGGGATTCTGTGCATTTTTCGGTATTACCATAGCATCAGACCAGAGATTTGTACCCGTCTCAGGTATGTAATATCCCATATCCGGATTTTCCGCCATCACATAAGAAGCGTCTCCCGAATATATAAGCCCCAGAGCCTTTCTTCCCTGTGCCATATTATCTATTATCTCATCTGTCACTATTTCAGGGTCTGTGCTTTCCACACATTCTATGAGCCATTCGTAAGCTTCATTCAGCTCTGCCTCATCTTCGGTATTCATCGAATACCCCAGCGCCTTGAGCGCCATCATGAAAGAATCCCGCTCGGAATCGTACAGATAAGTTTCTCCGCGATATTTTTCGTCTTTGAATATATTGAAGCCTTCTCTCTCAAGATCTTCAATGTCAACTTTGGTCTTATCGTAAACTATTCCTACAGTTCCCCAGAAGTATGGTATCGAATACTTGTTTCCCGGGTCGTATTCCAGATCAAGGACAGCTTCCGACAGCTTATCAAAGCAATTCAACTTATCGTGGTCCAGCGGCTGCAGTCTGTCTTCCTGTATGAGACGCTGTATCATATAATCGCTTGGAACCAGTATATCGTAAACTTCTCCGTTGGCAACCTTTATATACATCTGCTCATTGGAGTCAAAATTGTCCAAAACCACTTTTGCTCCGGTTTCTTCTTCAAAGTCATTGATTATATTTTCACCGGTGTATTCCCCCCAGTTATATACATACAGCGTCTGTCCCTCGTATTCGCCCGCCGGAGAAAGCATGCTTCTTACCGTCAATCCTCCCGCAAAAATAACCAGTACGGCTGCCACCGCGATAAGTTTCGTCCTCGTTTTTATTCTTCTTTCCGATGCCGGGAATTTTTTACTTATAGCGGGTGCAACATTGACTATCACAAGCAGCAAAGTTATGAGGACTACCACGAGAGTAGATATAGCGTTTATGCTCGGATTTATTCTCCTGCTCATAGTGTATACCATGATGCTCAGATTTTTCACACCGTCACCTGTAACGAAATAGGATATTATAAAATCGTCAAATGACATGGTAAACGCTATCATAGCGCCGGCAAATATGCCCGGCGTTATCTGAGGTACGATAACTTTAGTCAGAGCCTGCCATGGAGTCGCTCCCAAATCCATAGCAGCATCGGCAAGATTCGGATCGAGAGTCCGTATCTTAGGCATTACACTCAGTATCACATAAGGCGTGCAGAAAGCTATGTGCGCCAGAAGCAGTGTGACAAAACCTTTTTCCACATTGAATGTAATAAAAAGCAGCATCAGACCTATGGCTGTAACGATCTCCGGATTCATTATCGGAAAATCGTTTATCTGAAGAACGAGATTTCTTATCACTTTTTTTGATTTTGAAAGTCCTATCACCGTTATCGTTCCTATGCAGGTGGAAATAATCGTAGCAAGTACAGCTATTATGATAGTATTGTAAAGCGCTGTCATCATATCGTGACTTTCCAGCATCTTCACATACCACTGCATACTGAATCCGCTGAAGCTCGTAAGAGATTTCGACTCATTAAATGAGAATACTATCATGTACGCTATAGGAATATAAAAAAACAGGACCGTAAGTACAATCAGGATCTTTCCGCCTAGCCTTCTATCTTTCTTCATGTCTCACCCTGACCTTTCTTCTTCCTCTGCCCTGGTTTTTATTTTCAACGCTCCTTACAGTATAGATACTCAGCATCATTATCACAGCGATTATCATCGATATCGCGCTGCCGAAAGACCATTCGCCCACAGTTATAAACTGGTTTTCTATGACGTTTCCTATAAGGAAATACTGACCGCCGCCTAAAAGTTTAGGTATGAAGAAGGAGCTTACTGACGGAAGGAATACAAGCGTCACCCCGCTTATCACGCCTGGAAGCGACAGCGGAAAGATCACCCTTCTGAAGGTCTGCACTTTATTGGCGCCCAGGTCTGCACTGGCATCTATCAGCGATTTATCCATTTTGCTGAGGACAGAATTTATC
>CAYYMY010000059.1:0-3041 GCA_964473095.1 uncultured Oscillospiraceae bacterium
ATAAAGCCGTTTGTCAGATATTCCATGGCGGCTATATCGACAAAATAAGAAAAACTGCTGAAAAAGCTACTCAGGCTGTTCAGAGAGCAAGCTAAAAATCCATATAGGACACTTCAAGGGGCTGTCGCATCAATGATTAGAAAATCATTCAGATCAACGCCCATGTCTTTTTTATTACGCTCTATAATTTGAATTACAATGTTCCGGTCGAAAAGGTGTTAGTCACCCCTCAAAAGGATAACGCAAAAAAATTATTCGCAGTTATGAATTTTGATGATATATTCGGTCGTAAAGATACTATGTACAAACTGTCACTTGAAAAGAATATCTAAAAAGGAGGAAGAACAAATGGATCTGAAAGGATTTAAAGAAAAGCTCCTGAGTGATGAGGCTTTTGCCGCAAAATTTGCGAATATAGATACTCCGGAAGCATTAGTCGAGTTAGCAGCCAAGGAAGGCTTCAACTTTACAGTCGAGGACATCATAAACAACACGGAGCTTACTGACGCTGAGCTTGAAGCTGCTGCAGGTGGTATCGACTCCCAGTTCATAATAGACCTCGGCAATTCCTTTTTTGGGCTTCTAATTGATTCCTAATGATAAAAAAGAGAAAAAGAGAGGCAAGGGGCAATCGCTTCCTTGCTCTTTTTCATTTGAAAGGTGGAAAGTTATGCGAAGAAGGGGTGTGTGCCTTGTCTTAACAGACCGATGCAGTGCGGAATGTGAGATATGTTGTTTCTCCTGTTCTCCGAGAAACAAAAATGTTATGAGCGAAGATCTGATGTTGGAGACTATCAGGCAGGCCGCGGAGCTCGGAACCGTTCAACAGATCGGATTCAGCGGTGGAGAGCCGTTTTTATGTTATGATCTGCTGAAAAAAGGCTTGACGTACGCGAAAGAGGCAGGCTTTTTGACCTCGGTCGTCACCAATGGGTACTGGGGGATGTGGCAGGATGATTTATTGAGCGAAAGGATAAAAGCTCTGCCTTTGGATCATATCTCTTTCAGTTATGACGCTTATCACGGAAGATATGTAAAAGAAGAACATTTTAAAAGGGCGGTACATCTCGCTAAGACCTTGAGGATCGATATCTCCGTGTTGATCGGAGAGACAAAAGGTGAAGGCTCTGCCAATGTATTCCTCAAGAAGATGGGGGACGACTGCAAATATTTGATGAACTATCGTATCTATCCCATCCTGCCATGCGGCAGAGCACAAAAAATGCCGCCTGAAATATTTTTCAGGTATCGAAAAGGAACAGATCTGTTCTGTAATGACCAAGCATTGCTTGCCGTTCATTATGACGGAGAGGTGTTCCCATGTTGTTCACAAACGGCGGTCGACACATGTCTTTCTCTCGGTAACATGAAAAACAAGACCTTAAAAGAGCTCATAAAAGACAGCGAGATGGCAAAAGTCCATGAAGTGCTGCTGAATCCTAAGGCATTCTCTGAGCTGGGACGGATTGCGAAAGAAGAATTGTGCATAGAACTGCCTGAGATGTGCGTATCACCTTGCGAGATATGCCAAAAGCTATTTGAAGAAAAAAGAGCCGACGCTCTGTTTCCGTATATCGATAGGCTTTATAAACAGATGCTTACAAATGCTTTTTTAGGAAGGAAAGGAGCGTGGAAGTCATGAGATTGGATGGCCTGGCTTTTTTGATGACAGATAAATGTAATGCATCTTGTGATGTCTGCTGTTTTTCCTGTACTCCTAATGGGAAGGCGCTTTTAGATAAGGAGCTTATCAAAGACTATATCCGTCAGGCAGCAGAGATAGGAACGGTAAAGACCGTCAGTTTTTCCGGCGGAGAAGCTATCCTATACTACGATCAATTGAAAGAATGTATGGAATATGCCAAAAGTTTTGGATTTCGCACTACGCTCATTACGAATGGCTTCTGGGGTAAAGACTACCAAAAAGGATATGAGATGATCAAAGGCTTATCCGAGGCTGGCATGACCAAAATGACCATCAGTGTGGATAGATTTCATCAAGAATATATACCGATCGAAAGCGTAAGAAACGCGATCCGCATAGCTACGGTTCTTGGTGTTGCGTTGACAATCTCGATGATGGACCTGAAGAACGGAAAAAGCGTGTACGACAGCATAGAGGCGTTACGTCCGGAGATATACGGAAAGGAGCTGACCGTATATCCTGCCTTTCCGGTAGGAAAGGCGGCAGAGACCATCGATCAGGAAGAGGTGATATGCATCTGCGAGAGCTCTACTTCCTTATGTCCTTTCGATAATTTCATCATAGTGCATTTTGACGGAAGCATGTTGATGTGCTGTTCGCAGTTCAGCTCCTTCATTCCAATGACTCATCTGGGGACATTTGGGGAAACGAGCTTGAAGGAAGCGATCGATAACTTCAATAAGAACGATCACTTATATGTCATGTTCTCTCATGGTCTGAGTTGGTATGCAGAGTTGGCAAAGAAACTTGGCTTTCCCGTGAAAAAGACCTATAGTGGACCATGTCATATGTGCCATGAGCTTTTGGGGGATCCGGAATTTATCAAAGCAGCGGGACCATATGTTACAAAAGAGGCAGTGTATCTTCGTATGAAGAAACTGCTTGGCATATAAGAAAGGAGCATGATTGCGAAAGAATGAAGAAAAAGGACTATATTCAGCCAAGAGAGCGCTTAGCTTAGACAGAGATACTATCACTTTTTTATCGGCCTCGACTAATGTGAGCTGAAGCAGTCCGAATTTAAAGGTCTTAACTCATATTTCAAAAGTGAGTACAATAAAGCATCCAACGAACAAGTGGCATTTCTTGAGCGAGGATAAAAACTTCTACACCATTTAAACCAATTTATACTCCAATCCACCGAAAAACAGCACGAATTTATAAGGCTATAGCAATTCCAAAAGAAATGTTGTTTAGATATGTTATGAAATATGATAAGGTTTAGGAGAGATTGAAAAAATAGTTCGTCCCGACAATGAACCCTTGAAAGATGTAAATGCAGAAAATGATGTAGTAAATAATACTCCTGAAACCGTCTCAAATGATGTAAAGGCAG
>CAYYMY010000060.1:0-2077 GCA_964473095.1 uncultured Oscillospiraceae bacterium
GATGCGGAGGGAAAAATAATGGGCCGGTCGGCGGACAGAAGACGAAAACTTTACAACGGCAGGCTTGAGGTATGTTATTATCAGTATTTTATGAAAAGGAGAAGCTAATATGACGGTAAATCTTAAAGGCAGGAGCTTTCTTACGCTGATGGATTTCAGCCCCGAGGAAATAAGATATATGCTGGAGCTGGCAAAGGAACTTAAGGAAAAGAAAAAGGCGGGGATTCGCGATGAACTTTTAAAAGGCAAGAATATCGTGCTTCTGTTTGAAAAGACTTCGACCAGGACGAGATGTTCCTTTGAAGTGGCATGCCATGATGAGGGCGCTCATGTTACATATCTTGATTCAAAAGGCTCGCAGATGGGAAAAAAGGAAAGTCTTGAGGATACAGCCAAAGTGCTGGGGCGTTTTTTTGACGGAATAGAATACAGAGGATATGAACAGTCGGTAGTCGAAAAGCTTGCGGAATACTCCGGGATACCGGTATGGAACGGACTTACGGATGTGGACCATCCCACTCAGATACTGGCGGATATGCTGACTATGGAGGAGCATATACCGAAGCCGCTTAATGAAGTGAAAGTAGTTTTCTGCGGTGATATCAGAAATAATATGAGTTATGCATGGATGTACGGATGCGCGAAAATGGGAATGAGCTTTGCTGCATACGGTCCCGATGTACTTGCGAAACAGCTGGATGAAAAAGTGCTGGAGAAAGTTGAAGCGGAGGCACAGAAAACGGGGGCGAGCATTGAGATTTCATCATCCCCCGAGTGTCTTGAAGGCGCTGATGTGATATACACCGATGTATGGGCTTCCATGGGTGAAGAATCGGAAATACCTGAAAGAGTGGAACTGCTGACACCTTACAAAGTGACGATGGACATGCTGAAAAGTACAGGTAATCCCGATGTAATATTCCTTCACTGCCTGCCGGCGTTCCATGATTTTGAAACCGATATGGCAAAAACACAGATGGAAGCGGGATATGACATAAGAGAAGTCACAGATGAAGTTTTCAGGAGCGAGCATTCAAAGGTATTCGATGAAGCGGAAAATCGTATGCATACGATAAAGGCTGTAATGGTGGCAACTTTGGCATAGGCGAAAGCGAGGGAAAATAGGAAAAAGGAGAAGGATATGAAGATAAATATGGTGAAGCTGAGTCATCCGGAAGGCGAAAACAAAAATTTAAACGGTGTTTTTGATATGAAGCATGCGGAAAATGCGAGAAAATTCCACAGTACGTTTCCGGAATATGAGCCCACACCGCTTGTAGAGCTGTCAAGCCTGGCTGATATAGCGGGAGTGGACTCCGTTTATGTAAAAGATGAGAGCAAAAGATTCGGACTCAATGCTTTCAAGGTGCTGGGCGGGAGCTACAGCATAGGACGATGTATAGCTGAAAAACTTGGAATACCTGAAAATAAACTTGATTACAGGCTGCTTACGTCGGACGATACAAAAAAGAAAACAGGAAAGCTTACATTTGTTACGGCAACCGATGGAAATCACGGTCGAGGAGTCGCATGGACCGCGGCGAGACTCGGACACAGGAGTGTAGTATACATGCCTAAAGGAAGCTCACAGGAAAGACTGGAAAACATAAGGCATGAAGGAGCGGAAGCTGAAATCACGGATATGAATTATGATGATGCCGTAAGATTTGCAAATGAGAAGGCGGAGAAGAACGGATGGATTATGGTGCAGGACACTTCGTGGGAGGGATATGAAGATATCCCGCGGTGGATCATGGAAGGCTATACTACTATGGCTCTTGAAACATATGAACAGCTCAAAGGTATCGAGCCTACACACATTTTTCTTCAGGCAGGAGTAGGCGCGTTTGCGGGGGCTGCTGCAGGATTTTTCTCTTCGATTTTAAAGGATAAGCCTGTCATCACCATAGTGGAACCTGATAAAGCAGACTGCTTTTATAAAACGGCACTGGCAAACGACGGAAAAATACATACGGTCGGCGGTGATATGGATTCCATGATGGCGGGATTGTGCTGCGGAGAGCCGTGCACTATCGGATGGGATGTTTTAAGCCGATGCGCCGATAATTTTGTATCG
>CAYYMY010000060.1:2087-2403 GCA_964473095.1 uncultured Oscillospiraceae bacterium
CGATGATGTCGCCGCTTTCGGAATGAGAGTGCTCGGTAATCCGGCGGGAGAGGATGAACGCATAATCTCAGGAGAAAGCGGCGCGGCAGGACTGGGATTTGCGGCAGCGGTTTTAATGAAGGAAGAACTCAGGGGACTGAAAGAAAAAGCAGGTCTCGATGAAAAGTCAAGAATACTCTGCATTTCCACCGAAGGAGCAACGGATATAAGAAATTACCGCAAAGTGGTATGGGGATAGAAATAGGGCACTTCCAAAGTGTAACATATGTCTTGACAATTAAAAGCCTGTAGACTGCATGCAGGCTTTTTTTATTGA
>CAYYMY010000061.1:0-2385 GCA_964473095.1 uncultured Oscillospiraceae bacterium
CGGATGCCACCTGTTGTAAAGAAGGATGTCATGGCGTAATTGATAGCTTTCTGAATGTCGGAAAATGATGGGTGTGCTCGGTCTGGACCTCCGAACACGTCCGTCGTTGCGGATTGCAGTTCTCTTTCAACTGCTGTGAAATAACCTGGTGGCAGGATACAGTCCGAATCCAATATGATAAGGTAATCCCCTATTGCCTGTTCCGCTCCGTGATTGCGGGTTTGTCCGGGGCCTGAATTCGGTTTCGTAAAGTAATGTACCGTAAGTTGTCCTGCGAAACTTTCAACCACATATTGGCAAGGTACTGCTGATCCGTCTTCCACTACTATCACTTCAAAGTCCTTGAACTCTTGTAGAGTCAGGCTTTCCAGCAACTCTTTTATTTCATCCGGGCGGTTATATATCGGCACGATTACTGAATATTTCATCTCCATTTCATGTTTCTTCTGTTGCACATTCAATCAGCCACCTGCAATTTTTTTGATTTCGTTCAACTTGTTCAATGCATCCAGAGGGGTAAGGTTATTGATGTCCAGCCCTATGATTTCGTCCCGTATCTGCATCAGCACAGGATCCTCCAATTGGAAGAAACTCAATTGCATTCCCTCGCGTTCATTGCCTATGCGCGCCACGTTTTTCTGTATATGTCCACTGGCATCTCGGTCGTCTTCCAGTTGTTTGAGTATTTCCGACGATCGTTTAACCACCGATGGCGGGAGTCCTGCCATTTTTGCCACCTGTATGCCGAACGAATGATTGGATCCTCCCCTCATGAGTTTGCGTAAGAATACTACCTTATTGTTGATTTCTTTGACCGATACATTGTAATTCTTGATGCGGGCGAGGGAGTTTTCCATCTCGTTCAACTCGTGATAGTGTGTGGCAAAAAGCGTCTTCGCTCGGAATTTCGGATGCTCATGCAGGAATTCCACTATGGCCCAGGCGATGGAAATTCCGTCATAAGTGGACGTTCCCCTTCCCAGTTCATCGAATAGGATCATACTCCTCCCGGATATATTGTTGAGTATATTCGCAGCCTCGTTCATCTCTACCATAAACGTCGATTCCCCGAGTGAAATATTGTCCGAGGCTCCCACACGCGTAAATATTTTGTCTACGTATCCTATCTTCGCCTTTTTCACCGGCACGAAACAACCCGCTTGTGCCATTATCACTATCAATGCTGTTTGGCGCAGTAGAGCCGATTTGCCAGCCATATTGGGTCCCGTGACAATAATGATTTGCTGTCGTTCGGTGTCGAGGAAAAGATCGTTGTCGATGTAGGGCTCTCCTGGTGGCAATTGCTTCTCAATCACCGGATGGCGTCCTCCCTTGATGTCTATGGCGTTCGAATCGTCGACATCTGGACGGTGATAATGGTTCTCTATGGACACATTGGCGAACGAAATCAATGTGTCTATCCAGGATATCACGCGGGCATCCGTCTGCAAAGATCTGATATGAGCCGCAGCGGCCGCGATCAGCTCGTTGTAAAGGTCGCTTTCTAGTTCCAGTATCCTTTCTTCAGCTCCCATGATTTTCTCCTCGTACGCTTTCAACTCCGGTGTGAAGTATCGTTCGGCGTTTATGAGTGTTTGTTTGCGTATCCATTCGGTAGGTACTTTGCTCGTGTGGACTTTGGTAACCTCGATATAATAGCCGAACACATTGTTGAATCCTATTTTTAGGCTCGGTATGCCGGTGTTCTCGATTTCGCGTTGTTGCATATTCATCAGCATCTCCTTCCCGTGGAACGATATGTCGCGGAGTTCGTCCAATTCTGTGCTTACTCCCGATGCTATAACGTTGCCCTTGTTCACCATGTTGGGAGCATTCTCTTGCACTTGTTTTTCGATACGCTTGCGAAGTTCTTCGCATTCGTCCAGCGTATCCGTCCATTTCCGCAACACTGGATTATTCATGCGTTCGCACTGTGTTTTTAAAGGGGCTATGGCTTTCAAGGCCACTTTCAATTGCACCATCTCGCTAGGGGTCATGCGCCCTACGGCTATCTTCGAGACCATGCGTTCGTGATCCCCTATCGTATGCAGCAATTGTTCCAGTTCTGTCCTTTCCGTCTTATGGTTCATGAATCCCTCCACTATGCCCAGTCGCTCGTTGATTTCAGCCGGCTCCTTTAGCGGCATGCACAGCCAGCGGCGTAAAGTCCTTGCTCCCATGGGGGTAATTGTGTGGTCGAGGATGTCTACCAGCGAACGGCCTCCCTCGTGCAGGGAATCCAGTAGTTCCAGGTTACGCAGAGTGAAGCGATCCAATAGCACATGCGTTGCCTCGTCTATGCGCGCTATGGACGTTATATGGCTCACCATTTCGTGTTTTGTGGCGTCCAGGTAATACAAGATAGCTCCTGCGGCGGAGATCCCG
>CAYYMY010000062.1:0-2315 GCA_964473095.1 uncultured Oscillospiraceae bacterium
TAAGGATGCCGAGTATAAATTTTTCCTTACAGCGTCCGCAGAGGAAAGAGCGGACAGGCGTTATAAGGAGCTTTTGGAAAAAGGTGAAGATGTTTCCCGTGAGAAAGTACTTGCGGATATAAAGGCAAGGGACCACAGAGATTCGACGAGAAAACTCAATCCGCTGAAAAAAGCGGAGGATGCGATAGAAGTGGATACCACGGGAATGTCTATAGATGAAGTTGTAGAATATGTGTTAAAGGAGATCGATTAAATGGCGACAGTAAGACCTTTCAAGGCAATAAGACCTGAGAAAAAGTATGCTGACAAAGTTATTTCTTTGCCGTACGATGTTATGAACAGGCAGGAAGCCGCTCAGATGGCGGAGGGGAATCCTTACAGCTTTCTGCACATATGCAGATCTGAGATAGATCTTCCTCAGCAGGAAAACGCGTATGACAGAAGCGTATATGAGAAGGCCCGGGACAATATAGCAAAATATCTGAAAGAAGGCGTTTTTCGTGAGGAAGAAAAGCCGGCTCTCTATGTTTACAGGCAGATAATGGACGGACGCGTGCAGACGGGCATAGTGGGTTGCGTTTCGGTGGACGAATACCGGGACAATATCATCAAAAAACATGAGTTTACAAGAGTTGAGAAAGAGCAGGACAGGATAAATCATTTCGATGTATGCAATGCGGATACGGAGCCGGTATTTCTCACCTATAGAGACGATAAGAGAATAAGATCTATCGTAGAAGGGTTTGCGGCAGGAAACGAACCTGAGTACGATATAACGGCAGATGACGGAATAAGACATATTCTGTGGGCAATAGATGACGATAAGATCGTAAAAAGAATAACGGAGCTGTTCTCGGAGATACCTGCGCTTTATATCGCTGACGGACACCACAGGAGCGCGTCGGCATGCAAAGTGGGAATGAAGAGAAGAGAGGAAACCCCCGGATATACGGGAGATGAGGAGTTCAATTTCTTTATGGCTACTATTTTCCCGGACAGCGATCTTAAGATTTTCGATTACAACAGGGTAGTTAAAGATCTGAACGGCAGCAGCGCGGAAGAATTTCTCTCCAAGGTGGAAGATGCAGGATTTGAAGTTGAAAACAAGGGAAGCGATGTCTACAGACCTGAGAAGAAGCACGTATTTTCCATGTATCTTGAAGGAAACTGGTACAAGCTGACGGCAAAAGACGAGATAATACCTGATCATGTGACGGATTCTCTTGATGTGGCAGTACTTCAGAACAATGTGCTTTCACCGATATTGGGTATAGAAGACCCGAGAACGGATAAGAGGATCGATTTCGTAGGAGGAATAAGAGGTCTTGAAGAACTCAAAAAAAGAGCTGAAAGCGACATGAAGGTGGCGTTTGCCGTGTATCCAGTAAGCGTGGAAGATCTTCTTGAGGTGGCCGATGCAGGGCTAGTAATGCCGCCTAAATCGACGTGGTTCGAGCCGAAGCTCGGAAGCGGGCTTTTTATTCACAGCTTAAAGTAGACAGATATAAATTGGAATCAAAATAGTATAGCAGCTCCTTCGCATGGGAAAGATATATGCGAAGGAGTTTTTTTTAAGAGCGTGTATGAAATGTATTGGCTATTATGGAAAAATATGGTAAATTATATTTGATAGAAGAAATATATAAAAATAATAAAGGAGAAAAAGGGAAAAGTGAATATAAGAGAATTGCCGGCAGATGAAAGGCCGAGAGAAAAGCTTTTAAAGGAAGGGAGAGAACAGCTTTCCACCGCTGAGATACTGGCTATACTGATAGGCAGCGGTACTAAGGATAGATCAGCCATCGAAATAGCAATGGAAGTCATGACGCTGAACAGCAGAGGGATATCTTTTCTGGCAGAGTGCAGACCTGAAGAACTGGAGTGTGTAAAGGGCATAGGAAGGGCGAAAGCGTGCGAAATACTGGCCGCTGCGGAGCTGGGGAAGAGAATCGCATCAAGACCTGTGTGCAGAAAGCCTGTTATCACTAACGCGTCAGATATAGCGGAGATATTTATGGAACGAATGCGCTATTATAAAAAAGAGCATTTTATAAGTCTGATGATAAATGCCAAGGGTGAAATAATAGAAGAGAGCAGAATATCTGTAGGAGATCTTTGTTCGAGCACGACACATCCGAGGGAAGTTTTTGTAGATGCGGTAAGAAGAAGTGCGGGCTCGGTGGTCTTTTTACACAATCATCCGTCGGGAGAGTAAAAGGAACCAACTATAAATGAAATAGTTAGGCTTGGACTAACAGGACATGTCCGTCGGGAGATCCTGTTCCGAGCGAAGCGGATGTAATTACGACAAAGAG
>CAYYMY010000063.1:0-2307 GCA_964473095.1 uncultured Oscillospiraceae bacterium
AACCTATGACCCCCTGCTTGTAAGGCAGGTGCTCTCCCAGCTGAGCTAAGCGCCCCCGTAATCGCTGATTTATATTCTTGACATGCTTAATAAATATACATTACGATTCAGTTTATGTCAAGTATTTTCGGCTCATTTCACCTAAAAACTTTACATATCCTTTCCTTTACGAGCTTATGCCGCCGACCGGGACTTTTTCGATTGTTTCAGCAATTTCAACGACTTCCGCGCTCCCGGCAGTCATATCGTCTATCAGCTTTTTTACTTTCCTTTCATTTTCAGGTCTTATTAGAATTTCCATGATCACTTTATCAGCGTATTCTATATCACCAATATCGAAAGCAGCGCCGGATTCGCATGCTCCTCTTCCGCCTCCGTTTTCGGACGATGAAAGACTTTGAAATCTCTGCAGATAAGTATATTCGCTTCTCACTTTCATTCTGAGAATTTTTTCGACATTACAGATTTCCGCCGCTTCCAGACCGAGTTTGGCACTGCCGGTATAGGCTCTGACAAGTCCTCCTGTTCCCAGCTTTATTCCTCCGAAATACCTTGTGATGACCACCGCGGTATTTGTTATTTCTTCCTTCACCATCATCTGCACGATGGGAGCTCCCGCCGTCCCGCGAGGCTCTCCGTCATCGCTTGCCCATTGTATCTGAAATGCATCGCCTATCACCATGACAGGTACATTGTGGGTAGCATCCTTGTACCTGCTTCTTATATCATTTATAAAATCTTCCGCCTCATCCCGTCCCGATATCGGTTTTACGTGGGCTATGAATCTTGACTTTTCTATTATCCGCTCCGCTTTTGCCTCTTTTTTTACCGTTTTATAAAGTCCCATATTCTTACTGTCCTTTTATCTGGAATTCTTTGTATCGGTTGAAGTCTTCCCTCGAGAATCTCCCCTTTATCCTCGTGCCTTCATTCTCATGCTCCATGGATATCACATCAGACTTTTCACACAGACGCGAGATTATATCTCCTCTGTCATAGGGTATGAGAAGCTCCGTTTTCACTCTGTCTTTGAATATCCGGTCTTTGATTTTTTCCGCCAGTACATCCATGCCCTCTCCTGTCTTGGCGGAAACATACAACACATCTCCTAAATCTTTCGTTTCCGGAACATCCTCTGCTATATCGGATTTGTTGTATACGGTTATCTTCTCGGTATCCGATGCTCCTATCTGCTTTATCACATCATCTGTGACTTCCATCTGAAAATTTCTTTCCGCATACGAAGCATCCACTATATGCACGAGCAAATCGGCATATCTGACTTCCTCAAGAGTCGATTTGAAAGATTCCACAAGGCTGTGCGGCAGCTTGCTCACAAAGCCTACCGTATCTATCAATATGAATTCACATCCGCGTTCAAAGGATATTTTTCGGTGCTGTGTGTCCAGGGTGGCAAAAAGCATATCCTTTGACATGACCGATTTGTCCTCTCTCTGAGACATCGCCAGAAGTCTGTTCATCACCGTTGACTTGCCTGAATTCGTATATCCTACAAGAGCTACCACCGGCACATCGTTTTTTTCTCTTCCGAGTCGCTGCGTAGACCTTACCTTCTCCGCCTTCTTAAGCTCGCTTCTTATGTCGTCTATCCTTGCCGATATATGCCTTCTGTCCGTTTCAAGCTTCTTCTCTCCCGGGCCTCTGGTCCCTATTCCACCTCCCAGACGAGACAGCGCCCTCCCGAAGCCCGTAAGTCTCGGTAGCCTGTACTGGAGCTGCGCCAGCTCTATCTGGAGCTTTCCTTCCTTTGTCGAGGCTCTCTTCGAAAATATATCGAGGATCAAAACAGTCCTGTCTATCACCCTGACTCCCGTTATGTCTTCCAGGTTTCTCATCTGAACACCGGAAAGCTCATCGTTGAATATCACAGTATCCGCATCCATATTCCGGCACATCTCCGCTATTTCCTCCGCCTTGCCTCCTCCTATGAAAGTAGCGGTATTCGGTCTGTCAAGGATCTGCACCACGCGTCCCAGAACATTTACACTGTCAGCTTCAGCGAGATTTTCCAGTTCATCCATAAAATATGAGATATCTTCTCTGATCTGAAGTCCCACGATTATCGCATTGTACTCGTCATCTCTTATTATTTCGTTGTTTTCATTAAATCTGACCATATCAATATATTATCACAATTATTCATCAGTTACATCCAAAATATCTTCTTCCGTCTTGAAATACATCGATGAAATTGAACCATTTCCAGCCTCTCATGCAAAGCCTTCTTTCCAAGCATAAAAACCTGCTAAGAAAAGTCAAGCAGAAATCTAACTCTTCATAGCAGGT
>CAYYMY010000064.1:0-2100 GCA_964473095.1 uncultured Oscillospiraceae bacterium
CACGCTGGTGGTGGTTTTCTGTCCCACAAGCGTAGTCGGTGCCATCTGTCCCCCGGTCATCCCGAATATGGCGTTATTTATAAAGAACGTACAGAACTTCTCGCCTCTTTCCGCGGCGTGTATTATCTCTCCCGTACCTATGGACGCCAGGTCGCCGTCTCCCTGATATGTGAACACATAGGAATCCGGGTGCACTCTCTTTATGCCTGACGCTACCGCCGGCGCTCTGCCGTGAGGTGATTCCATCATATCGACATTCATATACTGATGCGCCACTATCGAGCATCCTACAGGAGATACACCGATGGTGTTTCCCAGCGCATTTTTTTCTTCGAGAACTTCCATTATAAGTCTGTGGGCGATCCCGTGAGTGCATCCCGGGCAGTAGCTCGTAGTCGCTTCACGCATGCCCTTCGTATATTCAAAAACAGGTTTCATCTATTTCACGCCTCCTATAAGCTCCTTTGTTCTTTCAGCTATTTCCGCCGGGCTCAAAAGCATTCCGCCCACACGATTTATGAGTTCTACATCAAATTTCCCGTTCACTGCAAGTTTGACATCATAAATCATCTGTCCTTTTGACAGTTCTACGGAGATAACTTTTTTTACATTAGGATCAAGTTTATCAAAAGCTTTATACGGAAACGGCCAGAGAGTCTTCGGACGAAGAAGTCCTGTCTCTATGCCTTCCTCTTTCAGGATTTCCATGGCTTCTATCACGACACGCGCTGTTGAGCCGTAGGACACGAACACGATTTCCGCGTTTTCAAGGTTTCTCGCATCATATTCCGGCAGTTCTTTCTCAGCCTTTTCATATTTAGGCCAATACTCGTTTATCTCTTCTTCAAGAAGCTCCTGCTTGAGCTGCAACGACTTGAGCACGTTCCTGTCTCTCCTGTTCTTATGTCCAGTAAGAGCCCACGGCTTGCTCGCAGGTATGTCTTCTTCTTTCATGCCGCCTTTATCCTCCGGAAGCACTACAGGCTCCATCATCTGTCCTATCATTCCGTCTACTGCTACGATGACAGGATTTCTGTATTCGTCCGCCACTTCATACGCTTTTCCTATCATATTGACGGCCTCCTGTATGGAGCTCGGGGCATACACTATGATATGATAATCTCCGTTTCCTCCTCCTCGCGTCACCTGATTGTAGTCAGCCTGCGACGGCTGTATCGTACCGATACCCGGACCTCCTCTCATTACATTCAGAAGCACCAGAGGAAGCTGTACAGAAGATATTATGGACAGTCCCTCCTGCATGAGGGCTATACCCGGGGATGAGGAGGACAGCAGAACTCTTCCTCCTGCCGCGGCTGCTCCGTACGCCATATTTATCGCCGCAAGCTCGCTTTCTGCCTGTATGAACGAGCCTCCCGCTTTCGCAAGCTCCCTCGACATGTACTCCGGAATCTCATTCTGCGGTGTTATCGGATATCCGAAATAAAATCTGCACCCGCTTCTGATAGCCGCGATGGCAAATGCCTCATTTCCCTTCATAAGTTTTTTTTCAAATGTACTCATATTATTGCTCCTTATATATGTTTATTGCTCCGTCCGGACACATAAGTCCGCAGCTTGCACACGCTATGCATTCATCTCCATTGATGACCGATACAGCATGATAGCCGTTTGCATTTACCTCAGTGTCGTCTATGGCTAATATATTTTTAGGACAAGCCGATATGCAAAGTTCACAGCCCTTACATCTGTCCCTTTTTATCACCACTTTTGCTTTCGCCAATATACTCACTCCTTTTCCTGGCCTTATGTTTTCATCGACAAAACGGCTTTCTGCCTTAAAATTTGTCGACATGGACTATTATATAACATTTTCTTTGCATTTGCGACACAAAAAATACTTTTTAATCTATAAATGTCTTAATTGTCAAGACATATGTTACAGCCTTATATACGATTTCTGCTCGTCAGACCAAATGAAATCCCCAGAGTGGTAGCTCTGGGGATTTTTGCTTTGTGTGCAAATGCACATTATATTCATTTCTTTGACTATTGGCATTCTATATCATACTCAACATTCTTGTCAAATATGCATTAGCTATGTTTTCTGAGGAAAACCAGAGAAGATGTCAAGCCTGC
>CAYYMY010000065.1:0-1642 GCA_964473095.1 uncultured Oscillospiraceae bacterium
TTATCAATAGCCACACTATTAAGTCAAAAAAATGAAGTAATGGCACTAGATATCATACCAGAAAAAGTAGAAAAAATAAATAAAAGAATATCACCAATAAAAGATGAAGAAATAGAAGAATACTTTGCAACAAAGGAACTAAATTTAAAAGCAACACTAGATTACAAAGAAGCATTTGAAGGAGCAAAATTTATAATAATAAGTACACCAACAAATTATGATGACGAAAAAAATCACTTTGACACTTCAAGTGTTGAAGACATAATACAAAAAGTAATCAGCATGGATATAGACACAACAATGGTAGTAAAATCAACAATACCAGTTGGATTTATTGAAAATATGAAAAAGAAATATAATATAGACAATATAATATTTTCACCTGAATTTTTAAGAGAAGGAAAAGCACTATATGACAATTTATATCCATCAAGAATTATAGTTGGAGAAGAAAGCAAAAGGGCAGAGGAATTTGCAGAATTGTTAAAAGATGGAGCAATAAAAAAAGACATCCCTGTAAAGTTTATGAGTAGTACGGAAGCAGAAGCTGTAAAACTTTTTGCAAATACATATTTAGCATTAAGAGTATCATATTTTAATGAATTAGATACTTATGCAGAACTAAAGGGATTAAATACAAAAAACATTATAGAAGGTGTAGGTCTAGATTCTAGAATTGGAAATTATTATAATAACCCATCTTTTGGATATGGTGGATATTGCTTACCAAAAGATACTAAGCAATTGCTTGCAAATTACAATGATGTGCCACAAAATCTAATTGAGGCTATTGTAAAAGCTAATGATACAAGAAAAGACCATATAACAAATATGATTATGAAAAGAAATCCAGATGTTGTTGGAGTATATAGATTAACAATGAAAACTAATTCTGATAATTTTAGAGCAAGTGCTATACAGGGTATTATAGAAAGGTTAAAAAATAACCATGTTGAAGTTATTATTTATGAGCCTACATTAAATACCAAAGACTTTGCTGGATGCGAAGTTGTAAATAAGTTTGAAGAATTTACAAAAAAGGCAGATGTTATTTTGGCTAATAGAATTGATGATACTTTAAAAAGTGTTAAGGATAAAGTTTATACTAGAGATTTATATAGTAGAGACTAAAGACATTATGAAAAAAATTAATATTTAAAGGATAATACAGGTGTTTCCAAAAACCATCTTGAAAATTTTGTCGAAAGATGCAAAATGTTTATAAAAGGGGGAACTATGAAAATAAACAAAAAAATAATACTACAAATAATTTTATTAATACTTATCATTTGCATATCATCAATAATTTTTGGTTTTTCAAGTCAAGATGGAGAAACATCACAAGGATTAAGTAGAAAAATATCAGGTAAGATAGTAGATATAGTAAATGCAAATCAAGAATTAAGTGAATATGAAAGAGAAGCAAGAATAGATAAAGTAGATGCAGTAATAAGAAAAATAGCACATTTTTCATTATATACTCTTTTAGGAATAACAATAATGGCATTTTTTTGTACAATTGAAATGAAAGATAAAAAAAGAATAATAATTACAATAATATTAGGTGTTCTATATGCTACTACAGATGAAATACATCAGATTTTTGTGCCTGGAAGGTCACCAAAGGTAACAGATGTGTTTA
>CAYYMY010000066.1:0-1621 GCA_964473095.1 uncultured Oscillospiraceae bacterium
AAGGGTCTTCTAAGGGGTCAGTTTATACATCATCAGATTGGTAGTTCGACAGAATCCATATAGTTTGAATAGAAAGTTTTTACATCTTCCCACAAGTAATACGGTCCATCTACAGACTCAAGTGGAAGATGCATTTCCTGTTCATTATGCATAATCTTGACTATCACTTCGTCACCCGCTTGAGATCCCTCTTTCCTGTAAAAAACGAACTGGATATTTGTGGCCATCGGGGATAGTTTGTACAATGTCCACGACTCGGCCACTTTAGCCATATCAGTCTCGTCCCTGTCATATTCAATTTCAGTAAACTGAAGCATAGTAATAAACGGCATTATATTGACGTCATGCCCGAATCTCAAATCAGCAGACGGAGTTCCGTTCTCAATAGCCGTGTCAGCCTTTTCAATAAAATCTTGAAGAAGGAGTTTTCCATAATATTCAGGAAAGCGTTTGTTGCGCGAAGACGGACCATAAATCACAAAATACCGGTAGTTTTCATAAATACTGATGCTGTATAGTTCTTCCGGAGTAAAGAGATCATAAAAGGATATTCCAAGATCAATATCCTGCATATCTACCGCAAAGTAATACAGATTACGCACAAGATCCACAGCATCAATGCTGCATACGAAATCTTCATCCGAGAAAAGCAGGTCCGTAATTCTTTCAGTTTGGATATATTCAGATGCAACAGCATTATATTCCTGCCTCCAGGCCGCTTTCGTGCTCATGTGTTCCTTGAAATCATCGCTTATTTCCGGACGGGCAGTGGTATTTAAAAAATTGAGATATCTGGTAGTGCGCTGGCCGGCCTCTTTTGTTATGGTAAGAGACGGTTCAAATTCTTTAAGCCGTTCACAAAAAGCCGCCATACTGAGTATACACCTGGGTACAGCTGTTGAAACTGCGTCAATTTGTGCTCCTTCACTGAATATTTCCGGGAAAGAAGAATACATCCTGCCGGCAATTTCACGATGCTGGACAGATCCGAGTCTTGAAAGGTCGCCATAGCGGTATATTCCGTCATCATAAACAATCTGTACACGATTATAGACATCCATACCTGCGGGAGTAAGGGCTCCGCATGACATTGCAGCATCGAATACGTCCTTTACATCCTGATAATTGTCGCTCCTCGTAAGCCACCTGGAGCCATGCCTGCCGTAATGGCTGATGTAAAATGGAGCATATCCTTCCGGAGCTTCCGTATAGTCCTGCTGTACATAATGATAGTTATAATATATATTACCTGCTTTGTCAGGACAATCATAAATTTCTTCTTTCACTGACTGGGCTTCTGCAGATATCAGACTGCAGGAAATAGCCAGTGCTACTGTTAATCTGATAAATATATTTCTCATTTTTATGGTTTTATTCATGTTCAGGCTCGATTTCAAGATCGGCCATGATAAAGAAATGATCGCTGGGATAGATTTCATTCCGACTATCTCTGATTATTGCGGACGATAGAGCCCGGACAGGACCTTTGGTAAATATGAAATCTATCCTTTTGGCGGGGCCTTTAGGTTTATAGTCCTCACCTTGGAACAAATGGGCGGTAAACTGATCTTCCTCCCCTGTGTGCAGATCTGAGTAAACATCACTCCACCCTGCCTCCACA